>JBATLS010000058.1:0-6577 GCA_049289435.1 Saprospiraceae bacterium
GATAAAAAGCAGTCGGGACGACTGGATTCGAACCAGCGACCCCTAGCACCCCATGCTAGTGCGCTACCGTGCTGCGCTACGTCCCGAATGAGGTGCAAAAGTATCATTTATTTTATACTTAAGGTACTTGAGCAGTAAATTTTAAACAGCTTTTTTAATATTACTGTCTCCCAAAGTAATTTTATTTGGGTGTATCCCAAAATTTCACTTTTATGCAATTTCTTTTTAGATTACCCAATCCCTGCCCGCTACGAGGCAGGCAGGCCTGCCCGCTTCACAGCAAGCGGGCCTTAAGGGAGCTAAAAAGAAATTGGCTATCAATGGATGCAAAAATGGGATACACCCTTTTATTTGAATCCTGACAAGTATCCTTTTGCTAACAGATAAGGTATAATCAGCCAAAGTAAACCCTTAATCAAAAAAAACAGAAATCCCCAGAACCCAACTTTCTTTATCCAGGCTTTTAATTTTGTAACATCCTTATTTGTACTTACTTCTTCCACCACTATCTATTATCCGGCTTTAGATGTTATTTCCAAAAACTCTGTTTCTAATCTCTTCTTTCTTGCCACAAAGTGGGTCAATAATATACCCTCTGCAAATGCCTGTTGATTGATAATCGCATGATCTGCGGACTCGTCGATACCTACTTCAATCCATTTACCATTGACTACCATACTTTTTACAAAAGATAATGTGCTCAACCATGTTTTTAATCGATCCATATCCTGTGCTGCTAACTCCACCGTAATGTCTTTATTGATGATAGAACCGACAGGACCTGTGGCGAGCAGTTTCCCTTTCTTGATGATGGCTACATGTGTACATATTTTTTCCACTTCATCCAAAATGTGAGAAGCCATAATCACGGTTTTACCTGTATCGGCAATCTTTTTGAGGATATCTCTGACCTCAGCTATACCTTGGGGATCCAGCCCATTGGTAGGTTCGTCAAATATCAGGACATCAGGATCTCCAATCAACGTAGCTGCAATAGCCAATCGTTGTTTCATTCCCAATGAATATGTGCTGAATCTTGACTTTCGTCTTTCTTTCAGATTTACCAAAGTCAATAAATCATCAAAATCATTTCTTTTTGCCTTTTTTATTTGACGTATGATTTCCAAGTTTTCGTCAGCATTAAGATAAGGATAAAAATTGGGGGTCTCCAATATAGCTCCAATCCTCAATCTATGTTTCACGCCATCTTGCCCTTCAAACCATTCGAAGGATCCTTCATCTGGCTGCAAAATACCCAATATGATGCCCAATGTTGTGGTTTTGCCACTACCGTTTGGCCCCAAGAGACCATAAATGTTTCCTGATTCTATCTTTAGATTTAAATCTTTGAGCGCCGTAACTCTGCCGTAAGATTTAGTAAGGTTATCAATACTAAGTACATTCATAATAAAAATATTTGCCTACAAAACTATGAGTTATTCTGATCAATGTAGCATTTATTAGATGAATAACACAAAAAAGAATGCGAACTGGGTATAAAGTCTGGGTGCTCAAAAAAGTGTCCTTCTCCCATTAAGAGTATGTATATAATTATAATTTGACTATAATGTTCATCGACATTAGAAATAAAAATATAAGGTACCTAGATTTAATAAAAAATCTTTGATATCATCGAATAAGGAGATGATAGTAAAATAATTATAATAATAGCATGTACCTTTGTGCTGATGATGTGGTACAGGATTAAAACATTTATTTCATTTTATTTCCAAGCAATTACTAAATATAATGTGCATTCTGCGTTTGTCCACGATTTTGTACTTTATGTATTAGACACAGATAAAGAGTACTACATTTTTGACCCCATCGAAGATGAGCGTAAACTGCTGCTTAGGTCAAACGAAAAATTGAATATAACAGATCATGGGGCAGGCGCATCGGGCGTAAAACAATCGACAAGGACAGTAAGAGAAATAGCTAAAAAATCACTGTCGTCCCCTAATAAATTAAGAATGCTTTTTAACTTAGTACACAACTACCCATGTGATGTGATACTTGAATTGGGTACTTCTCTCGGCATATCCTCGGCATACTTAGCCAGTGCCAATATTAAAGCAAAGGTCATCACAATCGAAGGAGACCCAGCAATTGCAAATATCGCCGCATCAATCCACGAATCACTCGGTCTTAGTAATATCGATATGGTAGTTGGTCAATTTGATCACACATTGGCTAAATTTTTAAAATCAAATGCTCCTATAGATATCGCATATCTGGATGGGAACCACAAAAAAGAACCCACATTGGAATATTTCAATAAAATCGCACACCATATGCATCACAAGAGCATTGTGGTCATAGATGACATCTATTGGTCTGAAGAAATGACGGAAGCTTGGCATGTAATCATTAATGACCCAAGAGTGACATTAAGTATAGACATGTATGATATAGGAATAGTTTTTTTTAATACTAGCCTCAGCAAGCAACATATAAAAATGATCCCCTACAAATATAAGCCCTGGAAAATTGGGATCTTCGCCTAAATAAAATTTCTATCTTATATCCACCCACACTGTCCATGATTTGAAGTACAACTTAGGTCAGGCACATATTGACTTATAGGTATTATAACCAAATATTTCAACATTGATCTGTCTATAAGCACCCTTAGTCTAATTAATATTGAAAGTTTTCATCTGTAGTTTGTATCTTTGTACATGAATGTTAGAGAATTTACATTAACTGAAGGGATGCCAAATCTGTTGGGAGCACTAAAAAAAATGTTCATTAGCTGGTCAAAAACGGACTCGTTTTATCATTTTGTATTTTGGATCTCATTGTTTTTAGTCATGTTGGTGGACAATATTTCAAAGATGGGCTTTATTCAGGCTGTTATCATCAATCTCATCTATGTAGGATTTTTTGCCCTTATTGCATATTTCAATATTTACTACCTTTTCCCAAAATATCTCAAGGACAGGAACTTACTTTGGCATTTCGGAGCATTGGTAGC
The DNA here is from genome assembly GCA_049289435.1 of Saprospiraceae bacterium. Classification (GTDB taxonomy): domain Bacteria; phylum Bacteroidota; class Bacteroidia; order Chitinophagales; family Saprospiraceae; genus OLB9. The sequence goes on from JBATLS010000058.1 coordinate 2,978, forward strand.
AGCCTCCCTACTCCTGACACCGATCAAAACCAGCTTACTATTTTTGTCATCCTCTGGAAATGCTGACATTCAGTCCTATTATCTTTCCAACCAAACATTGATATTTCTATCTACTTTTTTTGTGGGTACATCCACCACCATATACAAAGTGATGACAGATTGGTTAGTCCAGCAACGTGACAAAAAAGATCTGGAAAGTCAAAATCTTCAATCGGAGCTAAAATTTTTGAAATCACAAATCAATCCTCATTTTTTATTCAACACACTCAACAGTTTGTATGCCCTGACCTTAAAAAAATCAGACCAAGCACCAGAGATAGTACTAAAATTGTCAGAAATGATGCGGTATATGCTGTATGAATGCAACGAAAAAGTAGTTCCCTTAAAAAAGGAAATCAAATATATGCAAAACTATCTCGAGTTGGAAAAATTGCGTCATGGATCCAAAATGGATATCACCTTTAATGTCCATGGCGAAATCAGCGACCAAAGGATAGCGCCATTATTATTAATCCCATTTATCGAAAATTCGTTTAAGCATGGTATAAACAATCAGGTCTCAAAAGGATTTGTAAATCTGGAACTTAATATTTTAGATGATGATCTGCAGATGATGGTCGAAAATAGCAAATCACACTCATTGCCCAAACCATCAGAAAAGAGATCTGGTGGCATCGGTTTGGTCAATGTCAAAAGAAGATTAAATATCCTATATCCTGAAAACCATCATTTGGAAATCAAAGAGAGTCCTAATACTTATGCTGTTGAACTCAATGTAAATTTATTAAGCAAGCAACCCATTTAAAATAAGAACAAATGATCAAAGCAATAATAGTAGATGACGAGCCGTTGGCACTCGAAGTACTCGAAACATATATCAGCCAACTCCCAAATATAGAGCTCGTGAGTAAATGCGAAAATGCTTTTGAGGCCAATGAAGCACTAAAAAATCATCAGATAGATTTGATGTTTCTTGATATCCAGATGCCCCAATTGTCAGGGATAGATTTTTTAAAAACCCTGTCCAATCCGCCACATGTCATCTTTACAACCGCTTATCCTGACTATGCGGTAGAAGGTTTTGAACTAAATGCTGTGGATTACCTACTAAAACCCATATCTATAGAACGATTCCTCAAAGCAGTCAATAAAGTTTCAGAAAAATTATCCTTGAGAAAATCTGAGCATGACCATGGATCCACCGAACATGCTGATGACTTCTTCTTTGTCAAAGCTGATAAAAAACTGATGAAAATTAATTTTGATGAAATATTATATATTGAAGGTCTCAAAGACTATGTCATCATCAGACAAGAAGTCGGGAGAGTGATTACACTGCAGACTATGAAGAGTCTCGAAGACAGACTCCCTACCAATAATTTTAAACGGGTCCACCGATCATATATAGTGAATGTAAAAAGGATTACAGCTATCTTAGGCAATATGGTCGAACTCATGGAAGGCGGTAAAATAAAACAACTTCCTATAGGCAAAAACTACAGAGATGAATTATTGGAATTAATCAACGAAAACAAGTTGTAAAAGCCAAAAGTTGACTTAGAGTATGTTTAAATTTTTATTGCCATATAATCCATATTTTTAAACATACTCTAAAGTAAAGCAATAGATGAAATACACCCCATCAAATTGTAAAGACATCAAAGCATAGGTTTGTAACAAATAATCTATGCAAGTAAAAGGAAGACTGCGCAACCAGCCAAATAACCGATGGCCGCCAACCATGCTATATTTTTGAAGTACCAGATAAAGTCGATCCTTTCCATGCCCATAGCAGCTACTCCTGCGGCGGAGCCGACGATGAGCATACTACCTCCTGTACCTGCAGTATAGGCTATGAAATGCCAAAGGTGGTCATCCATCGGATTGTTGTACATACCCATGGCTGCAGCTACTAAGGGTACATTATCAATGACAGCTGACAAAAATCCAAGCAATATGATGATCACATTGGTATTGGGAATGGCAGCAGTCAATGCATCCGCACCACTTCTCAATAGACTGACGTCTCCCACAACCACTGATTCAAAAGCGGCGATGGCCATCAATATACCCAGGAAAAACAAAATACTGGATATCTCTATTCTGGATAATGCTTTGTGTGGAGAATACTTATGTTTAATCTCTTCGCTAAAATCTTCCTCAGGGTGTACATACTCAGAGAATGCCCATACTACCCCCAAGCTCAACATCATACCCACATAAGGTGGCAAATGCGTCAATGTCTTAAAAATAGGTACAAATACGATCATGGATAACCCCAAGTATAACATTTTATGACTGCTCAGTAATGCATGGGATTGAAATTCCTTGCCTTGATCAGGACTATCTGTATCACCTTTAAACACTTTATTGAAGGACGCCACGTAATATGGCACTATAAAACAAACGATGGCTGGTATGATTATATATTCTATCAGTTGGAAAGTGGACACCTTTTTGCCAATCCACAACATAGTAGTAGTCACATCCCCTATGGGAGACCAAGCACCTCCTGCATTGGCAGCAATGACAATCAAAGCAATGTACCAAAGTCGGTTATCCTTATCTGGTACAAGCTTCCTCATTATACTTATCAAAACTATGGTCGTAGTAAGATTGTCTATAATGGCCGAAAGTATAAAAGCTACAATACCTGTAATCCAAAGTAACTTTTTTTTATTTCTGGTAGATATCCACTCCTTGATCACGTCAAAGCCTCTATGCAAGTCTATCAGTTCGACAATAGTCATGGCACCTATGAGGAACACGAGTATTTCTGCTATTTTTCCCAGATGGTGCAATAATGTTGCGGTAAATCCCTCTTCATTCGCTTCTTTTGCCGCCAAATCCGTGACCCCTGTCATACTATACAAGTGTCCATGCCCATCTATTACATCCAATATACCATAATGGAACCCGACAGACAAAATACCCCACATCACAGCTCCCATACAAAGGGCTGGTACTGTTTTGTCAAGTTTGAGTGGGTGCTCAAATACAATAGCGATATAGCCAATGATAAATATGAGGATGATTGCTGCTAACATTATTTTTCGTTGATTGTGTCGGCAAATGTAATTTTTATTATTCCAATAACAAAAAATCAGCGAATTATTATTGAGTTATTTTTTTTACCCAATTAGAAATATCCTTTATATTGTATTCGAGTATGCCTTTATGGTAGATCACTGGCATAGTTACACTACCGGCTTTAAATCCGGCGGCTTCAAGTTTTTCAAACATTAAGTCATTGTTTGGAGCATGGATGGTAGTGTTTAATTCCACATAGGAAATCTTATTCTGCTCCAAATAAGATATGACAAATTCGCATCTGGCACAACCATCCTGCGTAAATACATTGACTTTCTTTTCATTAAGCTTGATTCCTGTCGTTCTTTGTATTCTTCCTGAAGGAGTAACAGAAGCTTTTGGTTTGGTTTTTTTATACGTCAATGACGTTTTATACTTACATTGTACCCCTGGAGGAGCAATGAGTGTCATTAACTTCACTTTCACTTTTGGTGCCATAGTTACAGAGATAGGGCTATTTTCTTTGGTCACAAAACCGTTATAATCGACATAAAAAGTGACATCAAATTC
>JBATLS010000059.1:0-4410 GCA_049289435.1 Saprospiraceae bacterium
GACGCTATTGCACCATCCACAAAGCCGGATACCAGCCCAGCATTTAGCGAAGGTACCACTTTATCAAAATCAGCAGGTTACGAATTGGAAATTCTATATGTATGGGATCGAAGTCACAGACTTCGACCATCGGGTTTCACATGTTTCGAATAATAATAGAGCACTACTACAAGCAAAGTTATGGTGACAATCAAAATAATAGTGGATATATTTCCTAAGCCTATGGCTAAATCTAAGCTATTTTGCCAAGTGAAAGTGCTTATTTTCGGATCAAAAATATTTATAGTGTTAAAGCAAAGGAATATCCCTTTTATAACACTAATGAATGGAAATAGCATTGGGAAAAAAAGAAATAAAAAAATCAAAAGATATATAGCAATAGCGATGATCCCCAAAAGCATATTAGAATATATAAGATTAGCTTTTAATAATAGGCTGGGCTCCAGATCCGGATTGGAAAAATAAGGAAAGAGACACTTTTCAGATAATTTTCCATATATTAATATTGAAGAAATGATGGGTATCATGATCATAAAGCTATGCTTTATAGATAATAATTTTTTATCCATGGGGTATTAAAATTTTAAGTTGATTATTTTATTTTTATAATTTGGTCTAAAAGTATGTTTAAATTAATTTTGCCTCGAAGGAAATGCACGCAAATATTCGTATCGAGTAAATATTGCATCAGAAGTTAATTTCTCAAGTTTTAAATTTTTCCTTGCTGGGCGTAGGCTGAGCCTACGTCTTAGTGATGCCATCCGACGCGTCGGACCATTTTGAATACGAAGCAATACATCTATCATATATCTGCGATATCTATTTCTATTACACATTCTAATCCACTATAATTTCGTTGGCTACTATACATCCAATCTTCGGCCTTTTCCACCCATCCACTTCTCACGGGATTTTCATGAAGGTATGCCAAAATTTGAAGCCCTTTGTGTTTTCTGCAATAATCAAAATTGTCCAAAATGATATCCCAATAAACTTTCAGTGTAAAAATGCCCGCCTGCTGGGTATCGGGTTGAGACCACTTTGGACCTGATATATCCCCTGGCTAAGGAGAGATATCATATCAACGGACGCTATTGCACCATCCACAAAGCCGGATACCAGCCCAGCATTTAGCGAAGGTACCACTTTATCAAAATCAGCAGGTTACGAATTGGAAATTCTATATATATGGGATCGAAGTCATAGACTTCGACCATCGGGGATGTAAGGGAGTAAGATCCAGCCTTATCATATATTTGGTATCCTGTACTCATATCATGCAAAGATGTAAAATGTATATCATACTGCCACGAATCATGGCAAAGCCATAGCAACACAGCGACGTAGGTGCAACCTACGCCGAGCGGGGGATATCATATCAACGGACGCTATCGCACCATCCACAAAGCCGGATACCAGCCCGGCATTTAGCGCAGGTACAACTTTATCAAAATCAGCAGGTTACGAATTGGAAATTCTATATGTATGGGATCGAAGTCGCAGACTTCGACCATCGGGGTTAGCACTCCTGTCAAGAGTACAAAAAATAAGTTTATATATCTAATGTTTTTATGCATGTTATTTAACCCATCGATTAAGTATAACCTTACCAGTTTTGTAATCTAGTTCAACCTGATTGGTAGAAAAATTTATTGCAACAAGTTTTCCATTTTGATTTAAAATAGATACATAATTGAAACTTGGATTCAATGGGTCTGGATCGATTCTCCAAATTTCATTTCCATCAATATCTACTCCAATAACATTTCTACCTTTGTATTTATCTGAGTCATTTAAAAGTTGAATTGTATATTCTCCTTCAAAAACTAAACTTTCTTTCACTTTTTGACTCATGCTAAACTTATTGAACAATAATTTTAAAATATCTTTTAATGTCATTTCGATACAATCTTATAGATCTCGAATATTTGTAAAATTTGAACTGGAAATTTGCTCTCTTAATTCAAATTGTATTTCACCACCACTAGTGCCGTTTGGTCTTGGTGCAACTTTACCAGTTCTCATGCTTGTATTGGCTGGCACATTCACATCAACAATTTTATCTGGTACAAAGTCAAGTGCAAATTTGTCCTTAATTTGTGAGGGAGTTAGTCCAATTATATCAGATTGCTTCATTACAAAAGCGCCTTCTGCACTATTTGATCCTTGTTTAAATACCCTAACAAATTGTTCGTTTGACACATTTTTAAAATCTATTGCAGGATAACCTGAATGGTAAGGTGGGTCCCATCCAGCGGGATAAGTAGGATTTATTTCACTAGCTTTTTTTATTATTTCACTATCAGGCTTAGGTACAATCTTATGTTTTGTAAGTTTCGGTATATCATTGACAACTTCTACAACTACATCATTTCCAGATTTTACTATTATAATGCTTCCACTCTTAGTTATACTGTATCCTTCATCAATAAACTGACTAAATCCTTCAAGCCATTGTATTTTTTTTCTTGTCGAAGCAAAGTCAATCAACTTTTCCCAAGCCCTAACCCTCTTACCACCTACATTTGCGGCATCTTCAAAAAATGGTCTTAAAGTCGTGCCCGCCTCTGCTAGATCGTCCCCTAATTTTTGGAGTAGGTCACAGCCTGTCTGAGCAGTGCCTATGCCAATAGACAAAAAGAAGATTATAAAGAATAGGACTGATTTTATATATTGTCTCATGACTTGATTAATTTTACAAAGTTAACAAAAAAAGGATGTTTAGGGCGTAATTAGTAGGCACCATTTTGTACTTGGATGAACATCTTCGAGATATCTCCAGGCATCGAGGCCATCTTTGCCTTTCAGCTTCAACCAATTTTTTATTGCCGGGATTTCACCCAATCTTTTCTCTAGCCCGTCTAGATATTTAGTCATGTTAGGATTTTTAGAGAATCTGTCCAATTCCAATTTTACCCATGCTGGCATATCCAGATCAAACCATGCTTTGAGTCTAGGTCTTGTGATAAGCTTTGTAGCGAGCTCTGACAAATCTACTATCGACTCCATTAGGGCTTTTCTGGCGGTGGGGCCGTCCATAGATTTTGATATGTTTTCTGCTATCTCACCTACTATGTTTTTGCTGACCTTGGCAGCCCCTATCGCCCCCTTCCCTACTGTAAAGAGCCAACCAGCAGGGATGATGTCAAATGCCAACTTCCCATGTCCGTAGCCAGCATCATAGCTGCCATTGATAAACAGGATATCTTGTCCCCACTTATTTAATGATGTACCAGCTTTTGATACTGCAGAAGCAAATACTAGGCTGAAATTGCGCCACATCTCTGCTCGAATCACATCATTGCGCAGTGCGTTATGCATCACCTTTACATTGGCTGATAGGTTTTCCCAGTTGTCAAAGGTCTCCTTCCATTTATCTTTGTATGCTTCGTAAAAATTGCGCTTCTTAGCAGCACTGACTATCAAATCTGTCCACCAAGCCGTAGATGTGGGGTTGAGACCACTTTGAGCCTGATATAGTCCCTGGCTAAGGAGGGATATCATATCAACGGACTCTATCGCACCATCCACAAAGCTGGATACCAGCCCAGCATTTAGCGCAGGTACAACTTTATCAAACTCAGCAGGTTACGAATTGGAAATTCTATATGTATGGGATCGAAGTCGCAGACTTCGACCATCGGGATCATCTCCTGTCATTCCATTATTTTTCAATGCTACACCACCTACATGTGGTGCTCCACCAAGGTCTGGGTTGTTAACTGCTTTTGGAACCAACATCATTGTTTTTCCATCTTGATTACGAATTGGAAATTCTATATGTATGGGATCGAAGTCACAGACTTCGACCATCGGGTTTTATTAATAAATCGTATTCTGATCTAATTATTTATCTCCCTACGAAAAACTAACCAAATCCTTAGGATAATACGGGCAATCCCGAAAACTACTATCATCCAAACCCATAATTTTCACAACAGCTGCTGTCTCAAAACTCCAATACCCAAAATATCCACCATTGCTTAAATGACTATTGTACCAACCAGCAGATTTATGTTTATTATACCAATCCTTTCTTACAAATTTGGCAACTAATTTTTCAGCTTCCATTTTATTATTTTGGGTAATAGCCGTACGAAGCAGGTCATATACTTTTGGTGCAAAATAATATATTTCATAACTTTCTTCTTTAATTGGTTGACGGTCTTTTAGTTTGGCTCTTATAATATACTCAAATAAAAGATCCTTTACTTGATCTCTATCTATAACAGCAACTAACTTTCTAAATTCTAAATCTTCAATATCCAATAAATAACCAAGAGATAACATCCAAAGCATACCATCATAGGTAGATAAACCATATTGATTTAACTTTATTTGACCCTTATGGTATAGCAATCCAAAACCATCCCAACTTTCAAATGTCAATTGTATAGCATCCAATAAATA
>JBATLS010000060.1:0-5228 GCA_049289435.1 Saprospiraceae bacterium
TTTCCAGGGAAGATATGGATAATGGCTGACTGATATCGTCTATTTTCCACTTACCAGCATCTATGATTTCTAAATCTGCATATTTTTCCAGCGAAAGGGTATCTTGTTCATATGCTAGATTGGTGATCTTTGACAAAAAAGAAAGATCTAAGGCTTCGATGTTATCATTTTGGGGTATTTTGATCGTAATATCCAAGATGATGGGATCACCAATCAATAATGAATCTTTATTGATAGCTATAGAAGTGGTGACTTGAGCTGAGACACTGGTGATCATACATATCCATATGACCCACAAACACCATTTTTTTATATTAATCAAGAGATTCATTAGTGCTTAGATTTATATTCATTTGGTTTTCTGATGTTTGGGTTGAGCGGTGTATGGATGCTACGTATCTAATAATCATATGACCCAATGGACGTAAAGTTTTGTACGATTTTATCAATATCAATGTGTTCATCGCTTGGATCTTCTTTTGAAAAATTTGTGCATTACTTTGATATAATCTTCGTTCGTGTGGATCGAAATGGTATCGGACTTTGCAAAGTTAAAATTGGTTTTAAACTTATCTAAACGTTGCTCATATGCTCGGGTATATCTGTCTCTCACTCCTTTATCGCTTGTATCTACTATTTTAGTTGCACCTGTTTCTGCATCTGATACTTGTACCAGCCCTATGTCAGGCAGATGTTGCTCTCTCTCGTCCCAAATTCTAATGCCAATGATATCATGTTTTTTAGCTGCAATGGTCAGTGCCTGATCATAATTGTCGGTGATGAAATCCGACAGCACAAAAGTTATGCTTCTCTTCTTTTCGATATTATTGAGATAGATCAGTGCTTCCGAGAGATTAGTGCCTTGTTGTTTGGGAGTCAGATTGATCAGCTCACGGATGATGCGCAGGATATTTTGTTTGCCCTTGCGAGGTGGAAGATATTTTTCGATGTGATCTGAAAACAAGATAGCTCCGACTTTATCATGATTGGACGTGGCAGAAAATGCCAGTACTGCAGACAGCTCTGTGATCATCTCGCTTTTGAATCCCGATGTAGTCCCAAAAAACGAAGAAGCTGATACATCTATCAACAACATGACGGTCAGCTCCCGCTCTTCTTCAAATATTTTGATATGTGGATCTCCTGTTCGTGCCGTAACATTCCAATCGATATTTCGGACATCATCCCCATATTGATAATCTCTTACTTCGCTAAATGACATCCCACGACCCTTGAAAGCGGAGTGATATTCCCCTGAAAAGATATGCTTCGTCAGACCTTTGGTCTTGATCTCCAGTTTTCTGACTTTCTTGAGTAGTTCTGATGTTTCCATTATTTTCTCACTATATCTTTGAGTAAGTATTTATCTTTTATACTGATTTCCACATCTTCATATGGTATCAGGATTTCCCTTTCGCCATAGATGGTATTAAAATCTGTACTGAAGCAAAACCCTATATCCTTCAAGGTGACAAATGCAAAATCCTGCTGGCTAATCCATGATTTTAATTCTTGCTTCCAGGGGATATTTTTCTTTTTATCGCTAATTATATTTTCAAAATATCCTTTGCAATCCACTTTATCATCAAAAAAGTCCACCAATTGGATCAATTTGTTATTCTTTAGATCGTAGATAAAAGATTTTTTTTGAGTTCCCTGCGCCAAAGACGTATTCATATACATATTTCCACTGATCAATTCGCCAGTAAAGAGATCTATATCTACCCAGCCGGAGGCAGATTCTTTCCACCTATCTTTGGTGCCGACATCATCTTTTTTTATGCTCTGCAGTCTCTTGGTATTGTCAGTAAACCAGGATGTGAAGTAATCTTCTATATATTTATTAAATTTTTTATTTTGTGATACTGGCAGTACACACTCCATTCGGGTAGTGTAATCTGCGTATTCGAAACATTCGAAATCGAGGATAGCATCGGCTTTTACAGAATAGGTGGATTGATATTGATTTTCATCGATAGATACAATGTCTATTTTTTCCAATGTGGACGTATCGATCATGATCCATTTATCCTTCAATACCGTATTTTCAAAGTCAAATTCGAGCATTTCCACCCGTTTTCCTTTTCCTTTGACGGTTGATTTCATTCTTTTGTCTTGCTGTCGAAGGCACAATTTATACTCCAACTCATCTTTGGCAATACTTAACTGTACGGATTGATTGTCGATCAAAGCAGAATATAATCTTTGCCATTGCTTTTGCAGACATTTTTTAGGTTGGAATACTTCAAATGAGTTGACAAACGATAGCTTAACCACAAAAGTGAGATTTTTATCTCCATTGAGCCAGTCTCCTTCGAAAATCTCCCCATCATATCTCCCCTTCAAAAATCCTGAAGCCCTCATGTCTGTATTGTACTCTATCAGGTGGACCTGATCATCTATTTCTTCTCCTTCAAATATAAATGAAACTTGGCTGTTGCGCATCGTATATACTCCTTTGCACGTCTGCCCGTCTGTACCTATGATCATATCAACGATGTGCGTACCGTCGATGGTACCACTCAGGTAGTTGATCCAGAGGTTTTTGGTAGAGGCCGGAAACATTTGTCTGACATCAGATTTAGTATATTTTTTTTGAGCATGGAGTTGCACAGGCAACAGAAAATAAGCTGACATGATGATTAAATAAATATGTATGGTACTCCAATTCAATATTATGTGTTCAATGGTTAAGGTACTGCGATGGCATTGATGATCTCGGTGATGATGTTTTCAGGTGTCACATTTTCGGCTTCTGCTTCGTAACTCAAGCCTATACGGTGCCTCATGACATCCATACATACGCTTCTGACATCATCTGGGATGACATAGCCTCTACGATTCATAAAGGCCTGAGCTTTTGCGGCAATGGCCAGATTGATACTCGCTCTGGGTGATGCCCCGTAACTGATCAGAGGCTCCAGGTTTTTGAGCTTATAATTTTGTGGCTCACGACTGGCAAATACGATGTCAAGAATATAGTTTTCGATCTTTTCGTCCATATATACCTTGCGGACAGAGTCTCTGGCCTTAAGGATGGTCTCAGGGTTGATCACAGCATTTACTTTTTGTATGGTCTCACCGAGTATGTTTTTACGAATGATCATTTTTTCTTCTTCTTTGGTGGGGTATCCTATTTTGACTTTAAGCATAAATCTGTCCACTTGTGCCTCAGGCAGTGGATAAGTACCTTCCTGTTCGATGGGATTTTGTGTGGCAAGTACCAGGAAAGGTTCTTCCAGTTTGAATGTTTCTTTACCTATCGTGACTTGTTTTTCCTGCATGGCTTCCAGAAGTGCAGCCTGTACTTTAGCTGGAGATCTGTTGATTTCATCAGCCAATATAAAATTGGCAAAAATGGGACCTTTCCTAACCGTAAAATCATTTTTGCCGGGATTGTAGATCATCGTGCCTATGATGTCTGATGGCAATAGATCAGGTGTAAACTGGATGCGCTGAAAATCTGCATTGATCGCACCTGCCAGCGTTTTGATGGCCAGTGTTTTAGCAAGCCCTGGCAATCCTTCCAGTAAGATGTGCCCTTGTGACAAGAGTCCTAGGGTCAGACGATCTATCATGTGCTTTTGGCCTACGATGACCTTGGATGTTTCGGCATTGAGTGCTTCGATAAAAGCACTATCTATATAAATTTGTTGATTGAGTGCTTCTATATCTACGGATGTCTGTATCATGTTTTTAGTCAATTATTTTAGAGGATCAAATACATTTTTAAATATCTTCAATATTCTGGTTATGATTTGGGTGGGCAAATATGCAAAATATTTTTGGTTAATGGGATGGTGCTTACCCTGTCAGTGGCTATTAAATGTGTAGGTTGTAAACTTTCGTACTTGTATTTCATATCATTTTCTATTTATTTCATAATCAATTATTTACATAAATTATTATATACAAATGGTTTATATCTGACAATAAATATTTATATATGATTGTTTGTCTATTTTAACCAAGCTGCTTTAACGGTGACTAAAGTATAACATCCCAAAAATCCAGATGCAAAATTATAGTCAATGATTTTTAGAAAATAAAAGTATTTTGTCTTTAACTTAATCTTAACTTCGCCGCATGAAGTATTTATTTGTATGTATTTTGTTGGGAATGGTCATGGGTTGCCAGAGAAATGCGACCGTTTCACCACAAAAAGCTTCCGAAATATTCAATGCAAAGGTCATCCACCTTAAGACATATGGTGTGGTCATCAGGATACCGACGCAGTCCAAAAAAGTAGCATTTCTAAAGTCACAAGTGGGAAAAACAGGTCTTTCTGCGAAAGAAAAACAAAAGATCAATGACCAAATAACTTCAATCCTTTCTGAAGATCAAAGAGTACTATCATCGATCTTGGACGCTTTCAAAAGGAATTTTAAATCCGTCCATTTTCATTATATCCCGGATACTTCATATAAAGTATGGCTGGATGATGAAAATATCCCAATCCTTGATTCGGTAGGTACACCCGTCACCACAGGAGTGCCATCGCAAAATTACCTGCTGATTTCCCGACGTGCAGACGTAAACCAATGGATATGCACAGATGTGTATGGCAATAAATTGCCCGAGCCTTTTCCATATAGAAAAAATATCTTTTTTCCGGCGTTCAAAAGACTCTTTGATCCGGATAAATATTTAGAGGATCAAATCTTGTGGTTCAACGATAGATTGACCGATGTTATAAACAACTTCAATTTTTCTGCACAATAATTTACAACCCATGCACTCATTTTTGAAATTAATACTTCTCGCTGTATTGGTGGTGTCAATGTCCAAATGCAAATCAGATGATTCATCCAAAACCACTTTAGCTTCCATACCAAAATCAACAGAGCAAAAAAGTGAACCTGAGAAATCAAATTCAGTTTTGCCAGCTGAAGAACAAGTAAAAACCAGTGACCGTAATACATCCAAAACTCAGACCATCGATGCAGAAGATTGGACAGAAATCACATCGGCAGATGGGTTTGTCATAGATATGAAGTATGCGGGCAATGACAATTTTACGAAAAGAAAAATCTATGATTGTGGTAAATGTTTCCTGCGTCCGGAGGCTGCTCGGCGACTGAAGGACATCCATGCATTTCTGAATCAAAAATATGGATACCGAATCAAAGTGTTCGACTGCTTCCGACCCAGGCCATATCAGCAGCGGCTTTGGGACATAGTACCTGACCCCAATTATGTGACCCCGCCCAATAAGGGATCTATGCACA
>JBATLS010000061.1:0-6739 GCA_049289435.1 Saprospiraceae bacterium
TTTTTTTGTGTTTTCACCTTTATTAAAAAGGGAAATGATCTACTAAATTATTTAAAAATTCCTGACCTATAGCTGGCCTGGTGATGATCGCGATCAGCATTCCGGCCACAGCACCGTAAAAATGAGCTTCGTGATCGATGTTGCTTTTTTCATTTTTAGCCGCCCAGGTAGTGTACCACAAGTAAAGTACCCCGAAAACGATGGCAGGAATGGGAATGATGGCATACAGTTCCAGATTGCTCCAAGGGTAAAGCATGATATATATGAAAATAATGCCCGAAACACCACCGGATGCACCCACGCTTGCAAAATAAGGGTTTTCTCTATGTTTGAAATAAGTCGGTATGTCTCCCATGATGATGACCAATAAATAAGTGGCAAGAAAAAGAATCGCACCAGCGGTAGCACCAAAATGAAACATAAGATCATGCTCTACTGCTTCTCCAAACCCATGCAAAACAAACATATTGACAAACAAGTGAATGTAGTCTCCGTGCACAAACCCAGATGTTAGCCATCTGAAATATTCTTTATTATTGTGCTCGGCAATGGGGTAATGTTTGAGTTGATCAAAGAGTGGTTTGTTGCTAAAGCATATGATCGAAACCAGACAAGTGATGATCACTAATATCAGTGTAATGCTCATTGTTGACTTATTTTGTTAAATTGGATGGCCAAATGTAGGCTTATTTTTTAAAACATACTCTTATTTCATGTTACCTTATTTGGTAAAGTGCTCCATTAAAGATTGTGATACTTTTCATTTTTTATGATGGTGAATGCCCGATACAACTGCTCCGCCAGAAATAACCTGACCATCTGATGCGAAAAGGTCATTTTGGACAATGATATCAGATGGTTCGCTCTTTGTCTGATCAAAGAGTGATGTCCGTAAGCTCCTCCTACCAAAAAAATGACATGTTTTGGTCCTCTGTTTTGCAGTTTCTGAAGGTACTCTGCAAATGTTGTGGATGAAAATTCTTCTCCTTTTTCGTCGAGCACTATAAGGATGTCATCAGGAATTAGTTTAGACAAAATCATTTCTGCTTCTCTTTTTATGGTGTCATCGGTTTGATACGATGGTTTTACATCTTTAAACTCTTCATAATTGAGTTTTGTATAATGTTTTAGCCTGTCTAAGTACTTTTGAATGCCTTCTGTCAGATATTTTTCATCTGTTTTCCCGATGACCCAAATGGATATTTTCATAATCAAATGAATGTGATTGGACAAAAATAATACAATTATTTGGGATATTTTTTTATCTTACTTATCTTCACCGTATCAAAATGGAAAAGATGACCTCTATCACAGATCAAAACATCAACACGTGGTTGACACAAATCAACAATGAGTTTAAAGCAGCCGTTTCGGTTGATTGTGTTATTTTTGGATATGATGATGACGCACTCAAGATTTTGGTGTCCAAATGTGATATGCCACCATTCGAAGACAAGCTTTCGCTTTTAGGAGATATTGTACAACCCCATGAGACCACCGACGAAGCAGCCAAAAGAGTGTTGTTGACCAAAACTGGTTTTACAGACGTATTTCTTGAACAGGTTCAGGTCTTCAGCGATCTCCACAGACACCCACTCAGTAGGGTGATCACCATTGCTTATTACTCACTGATTAAGATTGATGACAATCACCTGGCGCATTTGGAAAAAGACGCATATCTCCAATGGGTCAATGTCAATCAAATTGAATCACTCGCCTTTGATCACTTAAATATCATGCATACTTGTCTAATCAGGATGAGAAAACAATTGAGGGAGCAACCTATTGGTTTTAATCTTTTGCCAGAAAAATTTACACTGCTCCAATTACAGTGCTTGTACGAAGTCATTCTCAATATCACTTTGGATAAAAGAAATTTCAGAAGAAAACTCAAGGCCCTCGGTATATTACAAGACAAAGGCGAAATACAGGAATCTGTTTCACATAGACCAGCAAGGTTGTATTCTTTCGACAAAGGACTCTATGACAAAAAGAAAAAATCAGGATTTAACTTTGATTTGTAATTCTTTTATAATTCTGTATCGGGGTTCAAAAATATGTAGTTTCAGTACTTCCCCCAGAAAAAGGACAATTGATAATGGAAATAATGGAATCTCTATCATCAAAAGAATTACGATGTTGAATTAAGGCAAAGTTACCAATTTACATATCTCTAATACAGTGTCAACACTCTTTTGCATGTCCTGGACAGAGACCCACTCGTACTTGGAGTGGATGGCTTGTTCACCTGCAAACAAATTGGGACAAGGCACGCCCATATGGGATAAAACTGCGCCATCAGTACCCCCACGTATTGATCCGGCTACAGGTTGTACACCAACATTTTGCATAGCTTGTAGCGCAATATCGCTGACATGAGGATGCTGATTGAGTACATCTTTCATATTTCTATATTGCTTTTTGACTTCTATTTCAAACTTTGAGTTTGGATAATTGACGAGTATGTTTTCTGCAATGTTTTTGATGACATCGGCGTATTCATCCAGTTTTTGAGTTTCGAAATCTCGAATTATAAAATCAACAGTAGCTTTCTCCAGACCACCTTGGATTTGAGTAGGGTGTATGAAGCCTTCTTTTCCTTCTGTGGTTTCAGGGGTCAGTGTAAGCTTGGGCAATTTGGCTACGATTTCTGAAGCTATCTTGATGGCATTTTCCATCTTGTCTTTAGCAAAACCAGGATGTGCACTTTGGCCATGAATGATTAGTTTTAGGCTATTGGCTGAAAAATTTTCATCTTCGAAGCAACCAAGATCTCCAGAATCCAATGTATATCCAAAGTCAGAATTCAACAGTGTGAGATTGATGTTTGCCACACCTTTGCCTATCTCTTCATCAGTAGTGAATAATGCTTTTACCTCCCCATGTGGCAGATCTGGATTTTGTACAATCTGATAAAAAGCATCCATGATAATAGCTACCCCCGATTTGTCATCACTCCCCAATAGCGTCAGTCCACTGGCTGTGATGATATCGTGACCTATTTTTTTGAGCAGATTGGGATGTTCTACTGGCGACAATACTATAGCAGGATCGTCAGGCAATACAATGTCCGTACCTTTGTAGTCGGTATGGACGATGGGTTTCACATCGGTACCACTGCAATCCGGGGCAGTATCTATATGGGCACAAAAGAATATGTTTGGCACCTTTGTAGCAACATTTGAAGATACGGAAGCATAGATATAACCTGCCGAATTGGTGAGGTAAGAAATCCCCATTTCTATCAGCTCATCACAAAGAAGGGAAGTTAAGTTTTTTTGTTTGTAACTGGATGGAAATGTGCCACTCAATGGATCGGCTTGGGTATCAATCTGTACATATCTGAGAAATCTTTCTTTTACGGTATATTTCATTGGTTTGGTATTGTAATTTTAGAAGCTTAATGCCAAGTATCAAAGGTACGTTATTTTATAATTTTTGAGAATGATCCATCTCATTGATCTACTTTTCAAGTTACACCATCTTTCATTCCCAATTATTACCTTTAAAAGCATTTTGAGAGTATATTTGTTCCCAAAGGTTCTATAAATATCTTCAATTATTAGATCATGCAAAGAGTACCAGTGAGTCACCATACAAAAAGAAAAATAGTTTTTTTAGATGCTTATACCAATAATCCCGGAGATATAAGTTTCTACAGACTGGTGCAATTGGGCGATGTGGATATTTATGATCGTACAAACTTAGATGAATTGGGGAGTAGAGCTTCGGAAGCTGAAATATTGATTGTCAATAAGTTTGTGATCAATGATCAGTCATTGGAGATGATACCAAATGTCAAGTATATAGTAGTAGCGGCCACAGGATTTAACAATATTGACATGCGAGCAGTAACCAAGAGAAATATCAAGGTGAGCAATGTATCAGGTTACAGTGCTGATTCTGTGGCCCAACATGTATTGGCCACCTTGTTACACCATTTCAACAAAATAGATTATTATCGGGATGCAGTTAACTCTGGAAGATGGGCTGATTGTCCTGACTTTTGCTTTTACGACCATACGATCGTGCAACTGTCCAATCTGACTTTAGGCATCGTAGGTTATGGGGCGATAGGTAGTAGGGTGGGGCAGTTGGCCAGTGCTTTTGGGATGAAGGTCATAGCACTAGTTCGTGATAGATCCAAATCAAAACCAGATTTTGTGAATTATGTGACTGAAGATGAATTGTTTGCTCAAAGCGATATAGTCACGCTCCATTGTCCACTCAACGAAAGCACGAAGGAAATCATAAGAATGGAGCACCTTGTGATGATGAAGAATACTGCTTTTGTAGTAAATACAGGACGTGGTGGTTTGGTCAATGAAGCTGACCTTCTGTATGCGATGGATCATGACATGATAGCAGGTGCAGCCCTGGATGTATTGCTGCAAGAGCCTCCGGCAAAAGATCATCCACTGATCGGACATCCCAAATGTGTGATAACTCCTCACATAGCTTGGGCTGGTCAGTCATCGAGAATAAAATTATTGGATGGTATAGTTGAAAATATTCAGGCTTACCAAGGTGGAAAGTGGATCAATAAAATATATGAATTATGAAAAATAGATGTTGGGTTTTGTTGGTATGTCTATTATTTTTTATTGAAATATCAGGACAAACCTTTGAAACGGGTCAATCATATTTTGGCCCCAATGACTATGTGGAATATATAGCTGGTGATCTTCCGGTCATCATCTCAGCACCACATGGTGGCGACCAAAACCCATCTGCCATCCCTGATCGGGACTGCAATGGATGTGTAACAGTTAGTGATGCATTTACCCAAGAGCTGGCTCGAGAGATTTACCAAGCCTTGCTCAATAAGATGGGCTGTCATAGTCACATCATACTCAATAGACTTCATCGCCGCAAGCTAGACGCCAACAGAGACCTTGATGAAGCCGCCAATGGCAATACTGATGCTGCCGCCGCATGGTTTACTTATCACAATTTTATAGAAGCTGCCAAAACCAAAGTAATCCGAGATTTTGGCAGAGGATTGTTTATAGATTTGCATGGGCATGGTCATACAATACAAAGACTCGAATTGGGATACCTGCTCACTGCTTCAGAGTTAAGAGAAAGTGATGTGCAACTCAATACTCAAACTTTTATCGAAAATTCGAGCCTGAGAAATTTAGTTCAGGAAAATCTAAATAAACTATCTCATTCAGAACTGATCAGAGGCAAAAATAGCCTTGGTTCCATATTGTCAGATGCTTCATATCCTTCTGTACCAGCTAGTGATGACCCGTTTCCCGTGTCCGGTGATGCATACTTTAGCGGCGGGTACAATACAGAGCGTCATGGATCGATTACTTCAGGTAAAATTGACGCCATACAGATAGAATGCAATTCGAGTGTGAGATTTAATGCCAATATCCGGATAGCTTTTGCTGAAAATATTGCAGACGCCATCATAAAATATCTTGATGCCCATTACTTCAAAGATTTCAAAAATTACAAGTGTATCTCCAGCATAGTTCACAAATCAGAGACCTTTTTTGAAATTTTTCCAAATCCTGTGATAGATCGACTTTCTGTTAAAAATTCACGCAATTTTGAATTGAAATTATCGGTATATGACCAAATGGGAAGATTGATCAGCTCAAAAATAGGAGACAAAATGGATGTATCTGAGCTACAACAGGGGTTGTATTTTCTGAAAATAGCTCAAAATAATACCCAGATGACAGTCAAAAAATTTGTGAAGATGTAGTACTTAAGAAATTGATGCCACCTTTTTATCAGAGTTTTACAGATTTGTTTCTAAGCCAGTGATCTACGAGTACCAAAGCAGCCATGGCTTCGACGATGGGTACTGCTCTTGGGACTACACAGGGGTCATGCCTTCCTTTACCTTCGGCGACAGCATCCTGACCATGGACATCTACTGTCTGCTGACCCTGCACGATAGTAGCCACAGGTTTGAAAGCCACATTAAAATGGATGGGCATACCATTGCTGATCCCGCCCTGTATTCCCCCTGAGTGATTTGTTTTAGTAAAGGTTTTACCATTTTCATGATAGAAGGCATCGTTGTGTTGTGATCCACGCATAGTAATAGACTTGAATCCTGACCCGTATTCAAAACCCTTCACTGCATTGATACTAAGCATAGCTTTGCCCAAATCCGCGTGGAGTTTGTCAAAAACCGGAGCTCCCAATCCTACCGGACACCCTACTATGATGCAAGTGACCATACCACCGATGGTGTCACCAGCTTTTTTTACTTCCATGATTAGGTCTATCATCTGCTCTGCCACTTTTGGGTCAGGACACCGTACTATATTTTTTTCTATTTCATCATAATCAATAGGTCTGCCTTCTTCCATTTTGATATCTCCCACTTGGCTTACAAAAGCATGAATAGATACTCCCTCGGCTTTCAGTATTGACTTTGCTATTGCCCCCGCAGCTACTCTTGCAGCCGTCTCTCTGGCAGATGATCTACCGCCACCTGCATAGTCCCGGATGCCATATTTTGATTGATAGGTATAGTCTGCATGTGAAGGCCTGAATATTTCGGCAATATGACTATAATCTTTAGACTTTTGATCCATATTTGTAATGAAAATACTGATCGGTGTACCCGTACTTTTACCTTCGAACACTCCACTTTGGATGACGTAACTCTCGTCTTCTTTTCGTTGGGTCACTATCCGGGATTGTCCTGGTTTGCGCCTGTCAAGCTCAGTTTGAATATAGTCTTCATCTATAATGACTCCTGCTGGAC
>JBATLS010000062.1:0-6267 GCA_049289435.1 Saprospiraceae bacterium
GGGTAAGAACCTCTATTTGCTTCTAATTGAAAATTTTGATTAGTTCCTGCTTTTACCAACAATTTATCATTGCTACCTTCCCCCAATAGGTAAATAGCACTATTTCCCGGAAGCATGAGACCTCTCGGTGCTATATGAGAAATTCCAAATCCAGCAGTTCTCATTTCAGTTACAGATTTGTCGGAAGACTTAAAAAAGTCGGTGGCTTCTAACTGTGGCGTGATGCCTGCTACATCATTGGGAGGATTGCCAGGGTCAGTAATTTTAGGCCTTTCTCTATTTTCTGGCTTAGCAATTCCAGTATTGGAATATCCAGCGATAAACCCTGCATAAACATACATCGAATCCGCTTTGATCACCTGAGCGTCAAATGGGATATTAAGACCCGGGCCAACTTCAGAAACGAATCCATCCCGTATGATAACACTTTGACCCGAAAGAATGGTACCCGGCTGCTTGACTACAAAGCAATTTTGAAGATAATAAACATTGCTGAGGAGCTTGGGACTGTCACTGTTTTGGGCCACAATGGTATTGCTCAAAACAAGTAAAGCTAAAAACGTGAATGTCTGAAAAAGATTCTTACACATCTGAATTGTTTCAATTTTATGAAAAAAGATTGCTTTTAAAAAAGATTTCAAAAGTAGTAATATTTTACAAAGGAAAAAATGTTAATGAAATAATAATGATGTTAAACAAATTTTAACATAGAATTAGGATTTGAAAAGTTGCAATTTTCACTCAAAATAAAAAACTTTGATGATCATAAATAAAAAAAGCAGCGATGAACTGAATCATGACTGCTTTTTTTTAGGATGGTGGGAGATGAGGGGCTCGAACCCCCGACCCCCTCGGTGTAAACGAGGTGCTCTGAACCGACTGAGCTAATCTCCCTACTGTAAGGGCTTTTTTCTAAGGCGGGGCAAAGATACCATTTCCCGATAGTTATACAAAATTTTTATTCTTAATATTTTTTTATTCTTAAGATCTTAAGAAATAAATCTTGAATTCAAGTCAGAATTCAAAAAAGGCAAGCGGTGCAAAAAGTGCCCGTGCCATTATAGTAGTTTTACTTTGTAAATATTTAGGTTGTACCAATATTCATCCCCAACAATACTCTCTCCATTTCTTTTCTGATTTCATCATTGCACAATCTATAAATACTACCTTCGTGGGGATGTTCCGGGATATGAGCACTGGTGGGGTCAAATGAGAATGTACCTTCTGAAACCTGATGACCAATAGCTCGGTAAGCATCTCTAAAAGGAGCACCTTGGACTACCATCTGATTGACTGCATCAACGGTAAATAGATAAGTGTATTTTTTATCATGTAAGATATTGTCTTTGATCACAATATGCTCAAGCATCAATTTGGTCATCCTGATACAAAATCTAAGTTCTTCGATGGCTGGAAATAATATTTCTTTTGTCAGCTGCATCTCTCTGTGATACCCTGATGGAAGATTGGTGCACATCATATGGAGTTCATTGGGTAGGGCTTGTATGCGATTGCATTTTCCCCTGATCAATTCGAAGACATCGGGATTGCGTTTGTGAGGCATAATCGAACTTCCAGTGGTCAGGTGCTCGGGGAAGGATATGAATCCAAAGTGCTCATTCATATATAAGCAACAATCCATACTCAATTTGGCAAGGGTAGAAGCCACAAAAGCCATAGCAGAAGCCATGGCTCGTTCGCCCTTTCCTCTGGCCATCTGAGCATATACAGAATTCCAATTGAGGGTTTCGAAACCCAGCAATTGGGTGGTCATGGCTCGATTGAGTTGAAAAGTACTTCCAAATCCTGCCCCGGATCCCAATGGATTTTTATTGATCACCTTCAAGGCTCCTGACAACATCTCTGTATCATCTACCAAGCTCTCGGCATATGACCCAAACCATAAGCCAAAGCTGGATGGCATAGCCAGTTGTAAGTGGGTGTAGCCGGGCAAACCCTTGTTTTTGTGGTCTTCGCTTAGTGCCAGTAAAAGGTCAAACAACTCTTTGATATCCTGAGTAAGTAGCCCAAGGCGTGATCTCAAAAACAGTTTGATGTCGAGCGCTACCTGGTCATTTCTGGATCTTCCGCTGTGTATCTTTTTGCCAGCTTCACCGATCATATTTGTGAGTGATTGTTCGACCTGAGAGTGTATGTCTTCTACGTCATCTTCTATCACAAACCTATTTTGTAGGATGTCATCCAGTATCGTTTCCAGACCAGCCACAATAGCGGTTTCTTCTTCCTGAGTCAACAGACCTACTGATTGCAGCATCTTCACATGTGCTATAGAGCCCTTGACATCGTGCTCGGCAAGCAACATATCAAATTCCTGATCCCTTCCTACCGTAAAAGTTTCGACCAAAGTCTCACTTATATTTCCTTCTTTTTTTTGCCAGATTTTCATTTCATTATTTTTTCTATCAACGTGATATAATCTCCGATCCCAGTTGTAATCTCCTGAAGGTAGATGTACTCATCAGCTGTGTGGCTTCTCGCAGAGTCACCAGGCCCTATCTTCAGAGCTGGCATACCCACTAAAGCTTTATCGGAGGTAGTTGGCGATCCATACATTTGTCGTCCCATATCTGACCCAGCCTTCACTATTGGATGAGATTCAGGTATCATGCTTGATTTGAGTCGCATACTACGGGGCTTGATGTCTGATTTTATATGCGTAGCAACTATATCGATGACTTCATCAAATGTATATAGTTCATTGATACGTACATCGACTACGAAAGTACAAGTATCTGGGACAACATTGTGTGCTTTATTTTCAGTAAAAATACTGGTCACGCTCATTTTGACAGGGCCCAAAAATGGAGACACTTTGGGAAAACCATAACCGGAAATCCATACTATATCTTCCACCGCAATATACAGTGCATTGACTCCTTCTTCACGAGCCGCATGTCCCGATTTACCAGTGGCTACTGCATCTAACACCAAAAGACCCTTTTCAGCTACGGCCATTTGCATCAATGTTGGTTCGCCTATGATGGCAAAGTCATCCGGGTGCTTTCCCAATGGGTGAAATGTTTGCACTTCCTTTATAAATAATTCCATGCCGCAGACACCAGATATTTCTTCTTCGGCTGTGGCAGCAAAACAGAGGTTATATTTTAGTCCCTGATGATGATAAAAGTGAAGAAAAGTGGCCAAAAGCGAAACCAGACAACCTCCAGCATCATTGCTGCCCAATCCGTACAATCTTCCTCCATCGACGATTGGGGTAAAGGGATCTTTGCTATATCCGGGATTGGGTCGTACAGTATCATGATGTGAATTGAGCAGAATGGTGGGTTTGGATGGATCAAAATGGAGATTAAATGCAAACACATTTTTGTCAATCCTGTGATGTTGAACCCCGTATTGATCAAAGTAAGATGCAATGGCAGTAGCAGTTTTTTCTTCTTCTTTACTGAATGAAGGAATGGATATTAATGTCTTTAGCAATTCGACGGCACCATTGGACAATTCATTGATTTCTTTCATCACAATGAGATATTTGTCCCTGATGCACCAGTCATAAGGTCTTTTAGCGCCTCTGCCTTTCCAATGACTACACTTTTTACGCCACTTTTGACCGTCTGCACAGCATTGTCAAGTTTGGGCAACATACCTGAATGTATCAATCCTTGAGACTTCAATTCAGATATTTTTGTTTCATTGAGCTGAGGAATCACAGATAATTCGTCTGAGACATCAAGCAAAACCCCACTTTTTTCAAAACAATAGACCAGTCTGACTTCATCATATAGACTCATTGCTATTGCTACGGCAGATGCCATCGTATCGGCATTGGTATTGAGCAATTGACCTTTTCCGTCATGGGTGATCGGAGCTATGACAGGGGTCAATCCTTGAGTCAGCCATTCTGAAATTATATTGCCTTGTACGGATATGATATCGCCAACAAAACCATAATCAATATCTTTTATAGGGCGTTTTTGTGCCAGGATCAGATTTGCATCTGCACCACATAGGCCTATAGATGTACACCCATATCCTGACAAACTTGCTACTATACTTTTATTGACAAGTCCGGCATATACCATTGTAATGACATCCAGTGTCTCTCGATCTGTGATCCGACGACCATCGATTATTTGCTGGGGGATTTGGAGTTTGTCAGCAAGATGAGTAGCCAATTTTCCACCGCCATGTATCAGTATCTTAGGACCATCAATAGATGCCAGCAAGCGCAAAAAAGCTTGAAGTGCATCAGGCTGATCTATAATTTTACCTCCTATTTTTATGATATTAGTCAAAGAAACTGAATGTTTAGTATTGACGCAAAGGTAGATCAAAAAATTAAAAATGTATGAATTAATGATGCTACATTGATTTTAAATCACTTCTATGTTTGAAATAATCAAGGGCTGATAGCAACATGATATTTTATGGAATGGAGATATTGAATGACTTTTTCATTAAAAATATTAGCTTGCTCTATGTTGACCACATGTCCGCATTCTTTTACGACCAGCAAGGCCGCTTCCTGGACATTGGTCACCATTTTTTTGATAGGCTCGAGAAACATATGATCCTGGTCACCCATGACATATAACGTGGGTATCGGTAAGTGGACTTCAAATTTGAGGAACAATGCAGATAGCTGTCCTGTCAGTTTATACCACTTCAAAAACTCTCTCTGACATAATTTTTGAGCTTCAGCCACAAAAACATTGCGTGATTCGGTATGATTTTTAGCGGGCATGATCACGAATGCAAAAAGTCTGTATAGCCACATATATGGAATGACGTTTTTGAATACCCTTCCTAAACCAACCCAAAATCTCGATTTGAAATTAAAGTGAGTAATGGCACCCACCATGACCATAGACTTCATTCGCGGACCGATCATATCACCCAATTGCCGTATGATTAGAGTGCCTAAAGATACTCCGATAAAATGAGCCTTTGGAAGTTGCAAATGATCCAACACTTCAATAATGTCTTTTGCAATCATCTCGAATGAATAATCGCCATTAACTCCTTTGAGAGTTGCGCTAGCTGGGGATTTTCCATGACCTCGGAGGTCAATCAAGAGTAGATTGAAATGAGAACTGAATGCTTTCAATTGCTTAAACCAAACCGCAGAGCTACCACCGGCACCATGTATAAAGACTACCCATTCGGCACCTTCATTAAGTATGTACTCCTTATAATATAGCATAGGTGATGGGCAACAGAATCAAAAACAACAAAAGTACACTATGCTTGATTAATAAAGGCCAATCAAACTGTTAAAAATATTTTTTAAACAATTCAACAATGATTATTTATAATCTTTATCAAGATTAAACCTATTTTTAAAATTCATACTAAAAATGGAATCTTGTGCTTTGGCAAGATAAACAGCTTATTATTTATTGAAATAATATAAATATTAACGTATCAGCTAAGAAAAACGCAAATGCTCATATGCGTATAAAGCACTATATATCAATATATTATATAAATAAATATATACTAAATAAGTGCTAATGAATGGAAAATATTTTTTAAATTTAACTTTTAAAATTATGACTTTTAATATTTTTTGAAATAAAAGTCATCTATATGTAAAAAAAACCTAAAATGTTAATTTATTCCTAATACATAATTCCCATAAAATGAAAAACTTACTTACAATCTCTTTTTTGGCTTTAATTTTTAAGATTAGCCAAGATAAAAATTGCTCCTACAATTTATCTGGTAAAATTTTTATTAAATTACTTTCTAAGTTTACTTTTCTACTGGTATTATCCATATTGGTTTGCTTGGATGTAAGTGCAAATAAAACTACTAATGTAGATTGTACCACTCCTGGAGTACCTCAAAATGTAACGGCAATTGCTACAGGCTCAAATTCAGCAAGTTTAGATTGGACAGCTGGTGTTCCATCTGGTAGTCCCACCATCACTTATTTTTGGGTCGTAGGTACCAACGCAAACGTTTTGTATGGAGCAGGAATAGCACAAGGTACAACATTAGGAAATTGGACTTCTGTAAATGGACTGTTACCAGGAACTGTATATTTTTTAAGAGTTTTTGCACAAACCAGTTGCAATAATGCAATTTCTGATTATGGTACAGCTTTTAGATTTACAACTATCGGAGGATGTTCCACCCCCGGAGCACCACAAAATGTGACCGCCACAGCGACGGGACCCAATACAGCGAGTCTCGACTGGACACCGGGCAATCCCGCAGGAAGTGCCACTGTGACCTATTACTGGGTGGTGGGCACGACATCAAATGTAGCATATGGAGCAGGCG
>JBATLS010000063.1:0-3004 GCA_049289435.1 Saprospiraceae bacterium
TCAAGTTGACCCACCCAAACAGTCATAAAAGCAGTTAGATTAAGGTGTAATTTTTGGCTGACATTCTGGCGGATGCTGACCCACCTAAGATATAGATGGATTCACTTTTCTGGAGCATGTTGACCCACTTCGATGGGTTAGGTTTGTTATTTTCTGGAGCATGTTGACCCATTTTTATTGTTTTTAGGAGTGATTTTGACCTGATTGTATTTGCTTTGGGGCAAAAATAATCATAGACACATGGCAGGTAAAATCACACTTATGAGTACAGTAAAACAAGTATTATTAAAACATCAAAATGGCGACAGCATACGTAGTATCGCTCGTCATTTATCCATTAGCAGGAATACCGTCAAGTCGTACCTTGCAAAGTTTGAGACATTAGGAGTGAGTATGGATGCACTCTTGGCACTCGATGATATGCAACTAGAGTCCCGGTTTCATCCAGGTAATCCAGCTTATAGTGACTTGCGTCATGACATCCTAATGGATCACATGAATGATTTTTGTAGGGAGCTAAAGGATAAAGGAGTTACCCGACATTTATTGTGGGAGGAGTACTCGATGGTTCACCATCCACACTACAGCTATAGCCAATTTTGCTATCATTTAGAGCAAAATCTCAAAGCTCGTAAGCCTACTATGGTTCTCAATCACAATGCTGCAGAGAAGCTGATGATTGATTTTTCTGGTCACAAGATGAGCTATATAGACAGGGAGACTGGCGAAGTCATATCGTGTCAGCTATACATTGCCACGTTGCCCTTTTCCAATTATATTTTCGTGAAGGCTTGCCTTACACAGGGTTTGCAGGATTTTATTTCGTGTACTAAAAAATGCCTAGAGTTTTTTGGTGGCGTCCCTCAGGCCTTAGTCACCGACAATCTGAAAAGTGCCGTAACCAAGGCCAATAAATACGAACCTGACGTCAATGAAACCTTTCAGAAAATGGCTAATCATTATGGTACGACGGTATTTCCTACCCGCACCTACAAACCGCAGGATAAAGCGATGGTAGAGCTTATGGTAAGAAATACTTACACGCACATTAAAGCCAAATTGAGGAAGACTCAGTTCTTTTCTTTGACAGAACTTAATGAGGCCATTGAAGCCAAAACCTTAGAGTTTAATCAGCGCAGGAGGCAGATGAATCTTTATACGAGAGAAGAGCAATTTGTAGCATCTGAAAAACCATTGCTTAAGGCTTTGCCCAGTACTGCTTTTGATATTGAATACATACGCCAATATAAAATTGCTCAAAACAATCACTTTTGTCTCACCGAAGATAAGCATTATTATAGTGTCCCTTACATTTATATAGGCAAAAAAGTGAAGGTTATTTATACAGGGACTATTGTCAAAATATATTATGACAGAACATTGATAGCCCAACATGTAAGAGACAATGCATTCGGCAAATACACTACATCCAAAGAACATCTATGCTCGGCCCATCAAGCTTATCTGGACAAAAGTCCTGATTATTACAAGCATATGGCATCAAAAAACAGTACTACTCTGCACACCTTGATAAGTTGTCTCTTTGACCAAAAAGATAAGTACCCTGAGCAGCTTTATAAAACCTGTGATGGCCTGTTTAGCCTCGGAAGAAAGTATAAGTATTCAGTGGTTTTTACCAATGCCTGTCAGACAGCCATAGATCAAAAAATATACTCTTATGTCTTTATCAAAAACATGCTCGACAATAATATGGCAGGTGCTCATGCAGCTTCTGCAGAAAACAAACCACTACCAGATCACTCAAATATCAGAGGAAAAGATTATTTTGACTAACCACAAGTACTCTAGGCATATTAAAAAATGGCGACTTCGTCATACTTTTTATATGTTTTTTTTGGGTTCCTGTATAGGGTCAATCATTCATCGTATTTTTTAACAAATAAATCAATTTAACATTATGGACACCATTGAAATTCAATTAAATCAGCTCCGATTGCATGGCATGAAACAGTCATGGCAAAACCTTGTTCTTACTCGTAAACAGTTTGACTTCAGTCTCTCAGAAGGATTAGATCTACTCTTGGACGCTGAGATATTGGAGCGTAATAATCGCCGCCTGAGTAGACTCCAAAAGGATGCTAAGTTTAGGTACCAAGCTACCATCGAACAACTCAAATATGATCCATCGCGTGGATTGGACAAATCTATGATCCAGTCCCTGGCTACTTGTCAGTATGTCAAAGATGGTGCCAGCATCATCATCACTGGAGCTACTGGCTGTGGCAAATCTTACATTGCTTCAGCCTTTGGTCATCAAGCATGTCTATTAGGTCACAAAGTACTCTACTTCAGTATGCACAAACTGATGCTACACACCAAAATGGCACGCATAGACGGCACCATCTATAAATATATAGATAAACTCGCCAAGTCAGAATTGCTCATCATAGATGACTTTGGTTTGGCACATTTGGACAAACAGCAACAGATGGATTTGATGGAAATAATCGAAGACAGACACGGTAAAAACGCCACCATCATTGCATCTCAATTACCCGTGAGTGCATGGTTTGACATCATTGGCGAACCAACCATAGCAGATGCTATCCTAGATCGTCTGGCACACACATCATACAAAATTGAAATAAAAGGTGATAGTTTGAGAAAAAATCGGTAATTTTGTCATGTAATTCAAAATCATCACCCTGAAAATTAGGGTGGGTCAGTATCACCAGAATGGTGGGTCAATATCACCAGAATTTACAGTAAGGCCTTCTTTGATAAAATGAGATATTCATTTCTTTGCAATAATTGTCATATTTTGGCTTAGAACAATGTCAAAATTACCAGTTTCAACTAAATAAATAATCCTATATCTTAAAGTAAAAATATACCATAATAAATATCGTATAGAACTAAATAAGCCATGAACTATTGGTATATCTTCTTTAATTTCAATTTTATTGAAACCAAAAGCATATAATAACTGGCGAATAGATTTTGGAGTAAAAGCAAGTTCGTGAGTTAAATCCCCGTATCTAAT
>JBATLS010000064.1:0-2284 GCA_049289435.1 Saprospiraceae bacterium
GACTGGGTCTTTGCAATCTCTGGCTATAGCTCAGTTTGAGGGTTCTGAAATTTTTGAATGTACGGCTGATGGTCACATTGGGCAAGAAGTTTTGGTAGGTAATCCCAGTAAAATTAAGGCTGTCTAATACATTAAACTTACCGCCTATGTCGGTCTTTTCATAACGTGCGCCTGTGATGAGTGAGTATTTTTTTGCTATGGTAAATGTCAGTGAAGCATATCCCGAATAGACATCCTGGTCATAATGGAATGTCTCGGTGAGCGGCTGGTAACCCGAAGGGAAAGTCAATATTTGTGTATCATAATTGCTGATGATATTTCTGATGACTGCTTTTGTACCGGTCTCGAGTTTGACAGTTTTGGTAATTGGGTGAGTATAATCTATCTGAAAAGTGGTCTCATGATTGGTACCCCTATTGATCAATGTATCACTTCTATTGAGTAGCTCCAAAGTGTGCAATTCGTTGACTGAGAAGTCCTGATTGTTGTTTTGTTTGGAATATTGGACTCCAAACGAAAGCTCCTGACCTTCTCTGTTTTCAAACTTTCGGGTGTAATCGGTATTCCAATCATACCCACCAAAAAAGTTTTCTCCTACATTGTTGCGTGTAAATACATCTGAAAAATTTCTGGACGGGTCATTGATCTCCCCACTGGTACTACCTTCCAGATCAAACCCAAAGCCTCTGAAATTGATCGAACTATTGATGCTATTGTACCCATTGAAATCATAAAAAGCACTCAACGAACCATTGCCACCCAGACGAGAGGTATTCTGTACTCCATTTTGCTGGGCCAAACTTTTAAGCACTTTATCTTCTCTATAAAAATCTGTCTTGCCGTCTGCAGGTGTCGAATAGAAAAGTGCCGCACTCGAGCTGACACCAAGCCTCCCCTTGCCTGCATTTAAGCTGGTGAAAAGGCTATTTTGGCGATTTCCGGCTGATGCATTGATGCTACCAGCGATGCCTTCTATATTTTGTTTTTTGGTGATGATATTGATCAGGCCTGCGCTCCCCTCAGCATCATACTTTGCCGAAGGAGAGGTGATGACTTCTACTTTTTGGATTTGATCGGCAGGAAACATTTTGAGGGCGTCAGCGACATTGCTCGAAAACATCCCGGAAGGTTTGCCATTGATAAGAATCCGTACATTTTGGGATCCACGCAGAGACACATTGCCATTGAGATCTACCGAAAGGAGGGGTACTTTGCGCAATACATCGGTCGCATCGCCACCAGCTATCGAAGCGTCATTTTCGGCATTAAAGACCAACTTATCCGCTTTATTTTCGATGAGCACTCTATCTTCTTTGATTTCGATGGCATCGAGTACAAAACTAGAAGGGCTTAATATGATATCACCTACATTGGTGTCTGGAGACTTGAGACTCATCTCTACGCCCGCTACTTTTTTTTCATCATACCCTAAGAATGAAATATACAGATCATAAAACCCCGTGACTACATCATCAAATTTGAAATTGCCAGCATCATCAGACAATACACCATCGATGACGATCGAACTTCCCTTCTTTCTGAGTGATACCGTGGCGAAGCCTACATTGGCTTTGGTCAGCGAGTCAAGGACTCTACCTTCGAGTTTTCCCTTGATGGATGGTTTGGCAGCTCCTCCGGCACCTGGAAATTGAGCTTCGGACTCTATTGCCATTAAAAATAAAATACCTATTAGAGCACACTTAAATTTGGACATTGTTTTAAAAATTTGACACTATAATGACAATAGGCATTATTATGTTCACTGATTGTAAAGAATATTCGATCAACAGAGTGATTCTATCCATTAAAGTAGGTCATCTTTTGGTCTGTCGTCCAAAACCATACATTGAGGTAATGGCGAGATGATCCAGAAAACACTATTTAGCATGGTCTTTTCTTCTTTGCTTTTTTTATTATACCTATTATAAAATGGATTTCGAATTTAAGATAGGGAAATTGAGCGTCCACAGTGAAGCTATACCAAGAAAATACAATATCGAAAAGTGAATTTTGTTAATAATATGTTAATTTATTATTATTATTAAGTGCTTGTACTTGTACTTGCACATCCGCAAGATCACAACAGCAATGATTAAATCCCAACAGGAAACCAACATTCCTGTTGGGGGTTTTATGAATCTACTTCATAATTGAGTCTACTCCGAAAATACAAATCAAATGATAATCAACCGTTTTTACCCAATTCCTGCCCGCTACGGGGCAGGCAGGCATGCCCGCTACGGGGCAGGCAGGCATGCCCGCTACGGGGCAGGCAGGCCTAAAG
>JBATLS010000065.1:0-2309 GCA_049289435.1 Saprospiraceae bacterium
GAGACTGACTTCCTGATAGCTTTAGGAAACAGCTTAGTCCCAAAAAGCTAAGGGGAAGGAACTCCGAGATTCGGGGGTTATCAGCGACTCGATCATTCGCAAATATCTGAATATCAAATAATTAGAATATTAGTCTCTTTTATTTACTTTTGTGATTCTTTGTGCCTTGATGTAAAAAAAAATAATTACTTGGGGTGAACTCAAGTATCAGCTGTGATTGGAGCGTAGTAGTAAAATGGTAATTTTTTTTAAAAAAAAGAGAACTGCAAACTCACCTCATTTCATTTATGTGTTTATGATTCTGAGCACAAGATAAAATTGATCCTAGTCACCTTCATATTCGGTATTTGGGATGACCTCTGTGGGGATCGAAATTCTTATGTTTTTACGTTTACAGTCCTCTCAAACTAGGATCTCAAAATAAAAAACTTCATTGTATGTGTCCTAAGACTATGCAAACATACTACAAAACATATTATAAAAAAACATAATATGTAAATAATTTTAAATTTTTATTTTTTGTATATGATAAATGTCCATTTGTTTACAATGATTATTAGAGATAATCAACAGATAATGAATGATATACGTTTTTATTTTTAATAAATTATGTGATTTTTATTTTTATTAAGGTTTATAAAAAAAAAATAAAAATTTTCGATATTCTCCCCAAAAATACACTCACCACATACTCATAATACTTTTTTTAAATCCAAACTATACAGAGTTTAAATGAAATGTTAATCAAAAAATACTTTAAAAACTTTTGAGCGTATAATAGTTTCCAAAGTTTACCTTTGCGCGATGAATCTTAAAGACACGCTCCTTGCCACATCTTTTGAACTTTTCCTGAAGTACGGAATCAAAAGCGTAAGTATGGATGATATTTCCAAAAAGTTGGGCATATCCAAAAAAACCATTTATGGCTGTGTGGATACTAAGGAGAATCTGATCATTGATATCATTGAGAAACACATACACAGAGATCAAACGGACATCCTCAAGATACTCAAGAGCTCAGAAGATGCAGTAGCAGAAATGGTCAATATCACGCGTCATGTGTTGATTTTTTTACGCAAGATGACACCTTCATTGATTTATGACTTGAAAAAATATCATCCTCATGCCTGGCACAAAATGGAGACATCACATATAGAATTCATACAACAAACCATTTTTACCAATTTAGTCAGAGGTCAAAAGGAGGGGCTGTATCGCAATGATTTTGATCCTTTGATCATCTCGATGTTGTATGTTCACAAGTCTATGACGATCACGGATCAGGACAAGTTCCCGTTGGATAAGTTCGAAAGGGTCAATTTATTCAAAGAGATGGTGACGTATCATCTGCACGGTATCGTGTCGGAAGAAGGCAGAGATAAACTGGTCAAATCAGATTTTTAGTCATACAAAGATAACTCATGCCTGAAAGCCCAACATGCACTAAAACGTATTATTGCCAAAATTATATAAAAAATAAAAAATCTAATCTTTTATAGTAATGAATCGATCAAAACAATACTTTATACTTTGTCTATGGATCATGGTCTATCAGAGCCATGCCCAAGATGTTTTTTCACTCAAGGATGCGATCCAATACGGAGTTTCTAACTCCAATGCAGTAAAAATAAGCATGATAGCTACAGAAGATGCCAGTGCAGCAATTAAGGAATACAAATCCATTGGGATACCTAAAGTGAATGGCACACTGAGCTACCAGTACTTTTTGGCGGTACCTGCTCAACCGATAGCGGACTTTATCACTCCGAGTGTATATGATGTACTTTTTGATGAAGGCGTGTTGCCCAGACGAGATCTCGGTCCACCTGATGTATTCAAATTTACGTTGTTTCAGCCCAATCAGTTGGTGGGTGGTATCGAAGCTTCGGCCATGTTGTTCGATGGTTCTTATCTGTATGGAGTCAAAGGTGCTAAATTGTATAAAGAGCTGGTGGCTCAAGAAAGATCAGTAACTGAGTATGGCATCAAGTCCAACATTACCAAAGCCTATTGTGCGACCCTGATCGCCATTGAAAATAAAAAAGTGATAGAAAAAAATCTGGAAAATCTAAATAAGTCTCTTTTTGAAGTGAAAGCTATGTATGACAATGGATTTGCAGAGTCATTGGACGTGGATAGATTGCAACTCTCGTTTGACAACCTAAGCATAGAGCTGAGCAGAATAGATCAACTGATAGATGTATCCAAAAATATTCTGAAGTTTCAAATGAATTACCCTTTGCAAAGAGACATCATTTTGAATGATGATATCAATACCACTTTGAGCAATATTGCCATCGACCCAGCCA
>JBATLS010000066.1:0-19647 GCA_049289435.1 Saprospiraceae bacterium
TTGATTTTGAACGTATTAAAATTAATATTTTTCGCAATTTAATTTCTTTTGACTATAAATCAACATTTTTCAATTGCCACTGGCTTCAGCCAATGGTTAAAAAGTGTTGCCATATATGGCTTTAGCCAAAAGGTGGTTCAATATGGATTTAGTTATTCTTGTTGGAGATAGGCTATTCCGATATATAGGTGCTAAGCCGTCTTGCTAATGATGAAGGGATAATTTCTACAACCTTCGTCGTTAGAAAAGACATCTTGATATATAAACGGGCATCAAAGTCAACCATTTAGTCAAAATTTTATTTCTTTTAACTATCGACCATTCGTCATCAAAATTAAATATGGGCAGATTAATTTTCTTACTTTTTCTAGCTTTAATTTTCATTGGTCTGGATATCTATACCTATCATGGTATGCACAGCATCATGGGATATGGAAGATTTTCGAGAGCATTTAAGTATGTGTATTGGGGCATCAGTATATTTACTTATGTATCCATATTCCAGATATTTTTTTACTTTTTATCTACCCAAGGCCAACATCGTACCGAATATTTCAATTTTATCAGCGGATTTATATTTACAGTATTGGTGACCAAACTGGTGTTTTCTGCATTGATGATTTTTCAGGATGGTGGGAGACTCATCGTAGGGTCTATGAGATATCTGAAGTATTCATTTTTAGCTCCTGATACTACTCAGACTGTTTTTATTCCCGAAAGGAGAGAATTTCTTACTACGTTTAGTTCTATTGCTGCGGGTATTCCTTTTTTTGGTATGTTGTATGGTATCACAAAAGGCAAATACCAATATACCGTCCAAAAGGTGGTATTAACATTTAAAGATTTGCCAAATGCTTTCGATGGGTTTAAGATTGTTCAGATTTCGGATATTCATGCAGGTAGTTTTGACAACAAAGAAAAAGTCAGATTGGGTATCGAAAAAATCAATGCGTTGAATCCCGATTTGGTGTGTTTTACAGGAGATCTGGTAAACGCCGAGAAAGATGAGATAGACCCATACATCGATATTTTTTCTGAGATAAAGTCGTCATATGGCAAATTCGCCATTTTGGGCAACCATGATTACTACGGTAGTTATGACAGAAACAACCCGGCTGCTGAGCAAAGTTACTTTGAAGATTTTTTCAGCAAGTTTAAAAAAATGGGATTCGATCTTCTCAATAATGAAAACAGGACGATAGTTAAATCTGGCCAATATATATCACTATTGGGTGTAGAAAACTGGGGGGCGGGGCATTGGTTTCCCAAAAGAGGAGACTTGGACAAAGCAACTTCTGGTCTAAGTGAGGATGGCTTTAAAATATTGATGTCTCACGATCCTACTCATTGGGACGAAAAAGTAATTCACCATGACCGACATGTACACCTGACATTGAGTGGGCATACACATGGATTTCAATTTGGGTTTCAATTGCCCGGATTCCAGTGGTCACCTGCCCAATACAGGTATCCCAAGTGGTTGGGACTTTATGGCGACAATGATCGGTTTCTGTATGTCAACAGAGGATTTGGATTCCTGGGTTTCCCGGGGAGAGTCGGGATGTGGCCCGAAATCACTTTGATAGAGCTAAGATCGGGTCAAGAAAGCACTATTTGAGATTGCTCAAATTGACTATCTTTGCGTCATGGGTCATCAGCATTCTACTCCAAGTACCAATCCATCATATATTCCAAAAGGAAAAAGGGTCAAGTCATTGGAAGACTATCTGAGAGGACTTGCTGAAAACAATAGATATATACTCAGCGAATGCATCACTTTGTTGGAGAGTACCGTACCATCCAAAAGATCCTTGGGCGAAACAATTATGGCGTCCATTCCTGCCATCAGCACTCCGTCCATTCGCATAGGTATAACCGGTTCGCCAGGTGTAGGTAAAAGCACATTTATAGAGGCACTGGGCATTTATTTGATAGCTCAAAATCACAGACCTGCGATATTGGCCATTGATCCAAGTAGCCAGATCAACAAAGGAAGCATCTTAGGAGATAAAACCCGGATGGCGGCACTCTCTGCAGAAGAAAAAGCCTACATCCGTCCCACAGCATCTGGTAGAGTGCTGGGAGGAACAGCAGCATTTACTAAAGAAGCTGTACAACTTTGCGAGGCTGCTGGATATGATATGATCATCGTCGAGACGGTCGGTGTAGGACAGTCAGAAACGGAAGTGGACAATATCACCGACGTCAACATATTGCTTTTGCAGCCGGGGGCTGGTGATGACCTCCAGGGCATCAAACGTGGCATCGTCGAGAATGCGGATATTTTTGTGATCAATAAAGCTGACGGGAAGATGCTTGATTTCGCCAAACAAACGAAAATATCTTATCAAAATGCGATTCATCTTTTTCATCATGAGATCGAGGGTTGGGATTGTCCAGTGATATTGACATCATCCATTCAAAATATCGGAATAGCGGAAGTCTATCATTCTATCCTTGCTTATGTTGACCAACTAAAGGCTGTTGGGGTGTTTGATTTGAGAAGACAAAAACAAGAACAAGTGTGGTTTGAAAAGCGGACTTTGGAAGTGATGAAAGCAATCCTCTTACACAATGAAGATATTTCTACAACGTATAAAAAACTTTCATCCCAGATACAAAACAATAATTTATCTACCTTTGCAGCTTTGCAGGAGATGGAAAAAAAATTGAAATCAGTATTAAAAGACTAAAAATTTAGGAGCATTGAAGAAGAAGTGGACGGGTATATTAGGTATGCTCTTAGTATTGATTTGCCATGAGGTAAGATCTCAATGGTCTCCTCCTACCAATGACATATTAAGGAGTCCGGTGGATTATTCTTATCGCCTTTCGGGCAATTTTTGTGAACTTAGAGAGACACACTTTCATGCTGGTCTAGATATCAAACCCTCGCATAATGGATCACCTGATAGAATATATAGCGTAGCAGATGGTTATATCAGCAGGATCAAGGTTTCGACAGGTGGATATGGTATGGCGATATACATCGATCACCCATCCATAGGTCTTACGTCTGTGTATGCACATATGAGAAAGTTTACAGATGAGATTGCTACAATAATAAGACAATACCAGATGAAGGAAGAATCCTTCGAAGTGGATTACTATCTTCAACCCACGGAAATACTTGTCAAAAAAGGTGCCACCATTGGCATTATGGGCAATACAGGTCATTCTTTTGGGACACACCTGCATTTTGAACTCAGAGACACCAAAACCGAAAAAGCGGTCAACCCAATGCTATATGGATATGGAGTCCCTGACAATATTTTACCTACCTTGCTTTCTATTGCTATTCATACTTTGGATGATGATTGTTACAAATTGAGTGAGACGAGGATACCCATACATACTGAGGAAAATGAGGAAATCAACATCGTGTCCCCAATAGAAATATCTGGTGACAAACTGGGTCTCGCTATACAGGGGTATGACAGAGCAGACGCCAGTCACAATAAAATCGGATTATATAGTCTCAAGATGTTTGTTGATGATACCTTGACATTTAGATATCAAATGGACAAAATTTCTTTTGACCAATCCAGATACATCACTGGATTTTATGATTATCAGACTAAAAAAAAGGAATCAAAAACTTATACATTGTGCTATAAATATCCTGGCAATGATCTTGAAATATTGAATGCAAATCTCCATGGAATCATCCAAATGGATCAATCAAGAGATAAAAAAGTACGTATAGAAGCAAAGGACTTTGGTGGAAATAAAAAGACAATTAATTTGATCTTGCGTAAATCTCCCTGGATAAATCTACTAAGTCCATTAATTAATGAAGGCAATACAGTTTTGTCAGGAGCTATTGAGACTTTGGAAGTTCATAATATTAAAGTTAGCTTCAATGAGAACACCTTGTTTCGAAATATAAGGTGTGACATCATCCCAAGTATGATCCAAGGTCGTGAAACGAAGTACAGCATTCATCATGAGATGGAACCACTTAAGGGATTTTTGGACATTGCTATAAAACCGGACTATTTTCTGGAATCCAAGGCAGACAAAGCCATCATCATCCACCAGTCAAAAAATGGCACAAAATCCAATTGTGGGGGCAGATGGCAAGGTGACAGGTTGGCCATTTCAGGCCGACAGTTCGGGATATATTATTTGGATTATGATACGATTGCTCCTACTATTGGAGTAAAATCATTCTCCCCAAGACCCAAAAAGAAAAACCCTTTCCGATTTATCATCAGAGACAATTATCCAACCAAAGGAAATGATGCAAGGACGCTAAAGTATAAAATTTGGATAGATGGAATATTTGCCATTTGCCCGCTAAATAACGGGACATCCACTGTAGATATTCCTATCAAACATCTGAAGTCGGGAGATCATGAAGTGAACATAGAAGCGGTAGATCATTGTGGAAATGTTTCTTATTTCAACTCATCATTTATCATTAAGTAACGAAATTATCTAAAATCAAAAAAGAGGAAGCATTTTTAGATACTTCCTCTTTGATATAATAGATTTTGGGGCAATCTGTGTTTTCGAATTATCTAAACTAAATTTTGTTCTGAAATTCAAAACATAGATTTTTTATGGATCACTCTATTCTGATCATTTTGACCACTTCATGGAGACCATTGGCTTGAATTCTACAATAAAATATACCCGTTTGATTACCCAATTGGGTCTCCCCCAATGTGATGGAATGGTCACCAGCTGATAGATTCATATTTTGATGGAAGACCACGGTGCCTTTAATATCAAATATGGACATGGTAACAGGGCCAGCTTGATGGATGCCAAACACAATATTGGTTTGATCTTTGAATGGGTTGGGTTGATTTTGGGCCAGATAAGAAGTATGCACATCTGTCGCAAGTTGATAGCGCAGTACTACGTTCAGTTCGTGCTCATCATCTGTAAATGCCAATGCTTTTGTGATGTCACTATTGAGTTTGACTGCGTCGCTAATCATGATATCCTGATCAGGTCTTACCAAAAGATTAAAAAGCAGGTCATCTTTGTTGAATCTCAATTCACTCGAAGGATCTACTGCAATGGTCAAATACTTATTCCCGTGTCTTTCGATAAGTGCCATATTATGTTGACCAATGGGAAGTTGGGATGGCTCTATACCAGAAAAATGAATGCCCGGCATCAACTCAAATGTCCATTGCATACCCACCACAGATGCTGTACTCGCCATTCTAAATGGGATCGATGCTAGTTCGCCGGCTTTGAGTTTCTGACTCTCAGAGTACATCACCAGATCATGAGTACTTCTGGTATCAACTCTTGACAATAGGTCGGTGGAGACAGTTCCATTGACATCACCTATTTTGACAGCTATAAAATCAGAGGTCATCATGTTGGATGATACATTTTGGTAATTCAGTTTTTCGTTAAATGGCCATGGATGTGCCGGGTTATCAAAACTATGCTTTGCATCCACAAATCTCCATGAAGTATTTTTAGTAAAGGTTGACTGTACTCCAAGCACCATTTTGCGAAGCTCTATCAGGTCTGCAGCAGTGATGCTTTGCGAATTATTGATGTCGGCGGCAATCAGTTTGTACGGGCTTTCTAACGATTGTAATCCCAATATATGCCTTTGAATCACCACCAGATCAATGGTACTTATACCATTCGTGTGCCCATCATCTTTGGTTGGTGTCAGTTGATAATTTTGGTACATACTTAGGTCAGCAAAAGAAAAATTACCAGACTTATTCGTCATACTCGAACCTTCGCTTTGTTGTCCTCCTAGAGTGACTTTGGTTTCAGAGATATTTACCTTTTCTTCTGTATAGATACTGCCGGATATGTTTACTCTTAGATTGTTGCCGGGGCAAACCAGCTGATTGTCCTGCACAGATATGAAAGTATGAGCCACAGTTTGATTTCCAGCCTGGTCAGTCACCCACATTTGGATGAATCTTTGACCCAGACTGTCACAATTAAAAAGTATTACCGTATCCTGCGGATTGGAGGTAAATGAATATCTCAATTGTGATGAAGGGGTACAATTGTCACTACTAAAATTATTGAAATCTTTAGCCACTATTCTGGCCATGCCCATGGGACCGGCAAGATTAATGGCCAATCCGTTTTTAGCGATTGCCGTAGGAGCCTTACAATCTCTGATGGTGACTAAAAATGAGCAGGTACTTACATTCTGACATCCATCTTTGGCTTCCCAGGTAAATTTATGGGTACCAATACCATATGTTCTGGTCGTAGTTGATCCTATCCCTGTTATATCTGGCGATCCGCCATCATTATTCAGATCTATTTTGAACGACCAACTTATTGTTACAGGCAGACAGTCGTCAGTACCTGATGCCGAAAACGTAACAAGGGGTGCGGTACAACTTGCAGCATCTGTGCATATCATTGTATCTCGACAGACCAGATTTCCTATGGTTGGGGCAACAGTATTTTTGATATAAATATTCTGCACAAAAGTCCATTTGCCAGGACTATTGAGGACATTTTTTTGATATTGACACCAATCCAACACCGTCCAGGTTCGTTCTATCAGTTTGCACCCAAAAGGGAAACTATAAGTATGGTCCACATAAGTAGCTCCCACCAAATTACATTTGTCAGTTTTGAGTACGGGTGCTCCAGTGATGGTCGCACTCGGGTCAGCAACGTTGCAATCATTAAAATCCACATTCATAGCCGGCCAGGTAATATCACTGATATCAAATTTATGTTTATCTTCTAGGTATATGGTCTGGGTGATTCGGGTTGGATTTCCTGCACTATCTCTGATGGTAAAATCTCTTTTTATTTGGCCTGTATTGCACATCCCGAGTAGGTTTCTGACCGTATCTCTCACTGTTGAGCCAGGACAGTTGTCGCTATAGACCCCATCCATACCAGCTACTCCAGTAGGATAAAAAGGATTGCCCGGGTCAGCGATGGTGATATTGTTTCGGAAAGTACCTGAAAGAACATACGTTCCAAACGCGGACAGGTTACTTAAGTCGAGCGGATACTCACAACTGATGGTGATATCTGGAAGTGGGGTTAAAATATCTGGAGCCAATCCATCATGGACGATTACTCTGGTCATACACTCTGTAAAGTTGCCTCTCAGATCTGTCACTCTGGTGATCACCAATATGGTATCATTGACATCTTCACAACAAAAGGATACCATACTATTGAATGCAGCACTTCCGCAAAGTCCATCCATACGACGGGATAAGTAAGTCAAAATTCCGCCACAAGCATCATTGCCATAAGAAACAAACGAAGATGCACTCAAAGTAGTCATCCCTGATAAATTTATGGTACGTGGATCCATACATGAGATATCTGGACCCAAACTATCTTTTGCAGTGACTATAGTGGTGCAAGAAGCTGTCAAACCAGATGCATCTGTGACCACATATGTAAAAGTATGCATCGAATCATGTCTGGAAGGTATGATAGTTCCTGCCGCAGGCATTTGGCTCACAGTGATATTGGGGCAATTGTCGCTTACATTGACAAAGGGTCTGAGATCTGGTACGGTAAGCCTACAGTTATTGTTCAATGCTACATTTCTTGGGCCTGGGCAAATGATAGTTGGAGGTTGATTGTCCACCACCGTCACATTAAAACTACAAGAAGCGGTCGCACCATTGGCCGCTGTCACTCTAAAAGTATTGGTAGTCACCCCTATGGGGAAAACTGATCCTGATGCCAGACCTGATATTTGTGCTGTAGTCGCACCTATGCAATTGTCTGTACCTACTGGCGTCATATACGAGTACGTGGCCGAACATAGGCCGCTTGTTGTATTTATAGTAATATTGCCTGGACAGGTGATCTGCGGTAGCATAGTATCTACCACGGTGACGCTAAAACTGCATGAAGCCGTGACACCATTGGCAGCAGTCACCACAAAAGTATTGGTAGTCACCCCGACTGGAAAGGATGATCCTGTTGCCAGTCCAGTAGTTTGCACAGGTGTCGCTCCAAGACAGTTGTCCATTACCACTGGAGCGGTATAATTGACTATAGCACTGCATAGACTTGGATCTGCACTCACTGTGATGTTGGTCGGACACAAAATTACTGGTGCTTGATTATCTATTACGGTGACCGTAAAACTACAAGAAGCCGTAGCACCATGTGATGTTGTGACCACAAATGTGTTGGTCGTCACTCCAACTGGGAACGTCGCACCACTCGCAAACCCGGTAGTCTGCATCACTGATACTGCCGAACAATCATCAGATACGTTAGGAGCGGTATATGTCACTGTAGTCAGGCAAAGGCCGGTAGCTGCATTTACTGTCATATTTGTGGGGCAGGTGATTACTGGTGGTTGGTTGTCTATGACCACGACAATTTGAGTACATGAGTTGGTGTTACCATTGACATCCCGGACTACCCAGGTGACTATATTGGTGTTGCCGACCGGAAACTGAGTAGTTGTATTAACAATATTTCCATTAAAGAATGCCGTAGTACTCTCTATGAGACAATTGTCGGATGTCACTGGAATACCCAAAGTCGGATTGGTGGCATAACAAACACCTGTACCTTTGTTGACCGTAATATTTGCAGGACAGGATATCAAAGGTCTGATAGTATCACGTACTGTGATGGTAGCATTGCAGGTAGCTATGTTATTACAACTATCGCTAATGGTAATTATTATGGGAATTGGTTGTACCGCTCTGGCATCGTTACAAGCAAAAAACAAAGATCTATTGGCCGAAAATATCAACGGGAAGCCACAATTGTCTGTACTTCCGTTGTCAAAAGCCGCTGCCAATATAGTCGTATCACCTTTGGTAGGTATATACACTATGAGATTTTTACACATTGCAGTAGGGGCCGTTTTATCATGTATGGAGATGATTTGGGTGCATGTATCTGCATTTCCTTGGGTATCTGCGATCCTGTATCTTCTGCGGATGGTCTCTGGACACCTCATATTGTTGCTGGCATCATCGATCCAATAGAATGATGAGGGTGAGGTATCTAAAGAAACATCGTCAGTGGCCATACCTCCAGCAGCAAAAAATTGAGCATATGTAGTGTATGGCAAAGGTTTGACACATTCTACTTTGATAGTATCAGGACAAGTGATGATGGGTGGTGTATTGTCCAATACAGTAACAGTCATGCAGCAAGATGCTGTATTATTAAAATTGTCAGTAGCTGTCCAACATACGGTGGTATTGCCGAGAGGATAATCTCCACTTGCATCATCAGTACCATTAAAATCATTTAAAATGGACAAAATGCCACATGCATCCGTAGCAGTGGCTTGACCTACAAGGACGATCGTTCGGCCATCGAGTGCATTTCCTACTGTCACATTGGTAGGACAAGTGATCACTGGTTTTATCACGTCCTCCACAATAATTTTTTGGATGCAGGTAGCCAGATTGTTATTGACATCCTTGATTTGGTAGGTTCTGCAATATACCGGAGGAATGGACCCAGGAGTGAGTAT
This sequence comes from Saprospiraceae bacterium, assembly GCA_049289435.1. Classification (GTDB taxonomy): domain Bacteria; phylum Bacteroidota; class Bacteroidia; order Chitinophagales; family Saprospiraceae; genus OLB9. The sequence continues at coordinate 9,437 of JBATLS010000066.1, forward strand.
GGTAGAAATCACCTTAAATGAATCTACATTGATACCACAGGCATCTGACGCGCTTCCACCGGCAGCCATAAACGCTGCAAAATTGCTATACGGTGGTACGTCATTGATACTACAGTTGGTGTTGATATTCATAGGACAATTAAATTGGGGTGCAGAATTGTCGGTGATCAATACATTTTGAGTACAAAAGGCAGTACCGTTACAATCTGTCATGATCCATCGTACAGGAAAGCTGCCAGGGCCAAAATTGCCAATATTTATTGGAGACAGAAATGGGCCAACTAGATCAGTTGTATCTCCAGCGATGACATATGACACACCAGTAATAGTACAATTGGATGTAGGTAAGGTAAGATGAATCGGAATGGCACATTCTGTTGGTGTGTTGGAAGTAGTAAACGATCCCGGACAAGTGATAGCGAGGTTACTGTTTTGGGCATGGGTCCCCTCTGTGATAGTTGTTTGTTGATTTTGTGTGCGCCTTTCTGTAAGTGGCGAAAACATAGCTCCTATACTGGCAGCAATGACCATCAGCAGGAATAAAATCGGCTTTTGTTTCATGATAGATTATTTATTCATTTATAAAAGGTACCGTTTTTGGGAAAGGACCCTGAATAATTAAATCTCGTGATTATTTACATAAAACAAAGACTATGCCAATATTATAAATTAAAAATTATTTTAATACGATTTAATATGTAAGTATCGTATAATGAATTAATTTAAAGAATAGAACTGGGAGTTTTTCAATTTTGATGATGGTCGTCAGACATTATTTAAAGGCGTGTAATCTGAAAAATGAATCTTGTCCATCATTTCTTATCATATCTGTACAATACGGGAGTCACTTTAAATGGAGAAGACTCACTGATCGTATAAAATGATTTCGCATCCCGAGACCAGCATATGGACTCACCCTGTGGTTCCTGTATATACGGGGGTTCTGTTGCTGTAGCAGACAATGCTTCAGATATACTTTGTCCTTTTTTTCTTTTCCAGTGATATACTTTCACATAGTTTTTGATCAGTATTTCGCTCCCGTCATATGAGATGTCTCCTGCGACGACCTGAGTCAAGGGTAGGGTCAGTAGTTTTTCAGCGATCACTATATCATTGAAGTTGTATGGATAGGGTATTTTGTACAAATTTACGTTGGATTCTCTTTTGCTAACAATATAAATATCACCGGTCGTAGGATCTACCATCAGACACTCGGCATCACGACGACCATCAGGGTACTGAAAGGTTATTTTATCGTGTTTTTTTATAGTAATATCTATTTGTGCCATATCAAAAGGCTCATCAATGATATAGATATAGCCATTTGGGTATTGGGCATTATTGTCTCCGATGTCACCTATATATATCCTGGGTTGATGGCTGACTGGATCTTTGGCTATGGCAATATCCTCCCAATCCCTATTGGTGATGTCAGATATATCGAGGGTAAATATATACTCCGCTTTGTCATTGATCATAAATAATCTGGCCTTATCACCGGAGTCATTATGTGTCCAAAAGTGGTGTGGATTGAGTATGGAAATGGCCAAACCTGAGGCTTCGTCCACTTTTTGATCGATTAAAGTGCCTATAGCAACCCTATCCATAAATATGGTGGTGTCAGACACGGTCACCGGGGTTTCTATTTTTGTATCAGATGTTGGGTTGCAACCCGACATCCAAAAAGCTGAGACCAGTAAATAATATGTACTTAAAATAGAGAAATTAAATAGCATTTGATAGACCAAGATTTTGGTTAAAGATAGGTTTTTTCTTAGAGTATGTTTAAAATTTTTGTTAGTTGTATATCAAGAGATTATGGTGTTACCAATAAAATGATCAACAAATTTAGCGGCCCAAATGTGGCGATTATTGTGAGGTCAGGTTCATAAGACATTGATATTAAAGCAATAAAAATTTATCAAAGGTAGGCAACATTTCGAAAATTTACCCTAGTCCAATGCATTTACATCATTACCTTTGTGACATGGATATGACCGACCAAAATACCAAAGATGATCACTACCCGCCATGTTTTACCACTTTCCATACATGGTGCAAGGATCTTATTGTTCCCGAAAGGTTTACCTATCCATTCAATTATGAGCCACATCCTTTGGCCATCTTGGCGTCAAAAGATTTACAAAACTATCTTGCACAATCTATTTTTCTTGACCATGATTTTGGGTTAGATAATGGTCAAAGTGGTCAGGGTAAAATGTTTGGAGTGCTGGTAGTTCAACATTCCAATCAGGAGTTCGGATATTTGAGTGCCTTTTCGGGAAAACTGATGGGAGGCAATCACTATGATGGCTTTGTGCCTCCTGTTTTTGATACTATGGACCATACAGGCTTTTACAAAATAGAAGAATCCCAAACCAATCTGATCACCAGAGAGATTGAAGCTTTAGAAAACGATTCAAATTATCAAGCTTGCAAAAACAGATCAAACCGACTACATCAAGAAGAAATAATGGCCACCTCTCGTCTCAAACAAGAGCTAAAGATAGCCAAACATCACAGAAGGGATCAAAGGCAAAAGGCAAGAGTGACGATGTCTGATGTTGATGTAGAGCATATAGAGGAAGGACTCAACCTCGAAAGCATTCGTGATCATTTTTTGCTCAAGGACCACATACGTTCTTGGCGAAAAACACTAGATACCGCAGATAATGAGCTATCAACTTATGAAACAGAAATCACCAGATTAAAAAATAAAAGGAGACAAAAGTCATCTGATTTGCAAGAGAGGTTATTTAAAGAATACTGTTTTTTAAATGCTACGCTTGATGCCAAGAGCATATTTGATATATTTGACGTGGATGAAGGTCATATACCTCCCGCTGGTGCTGGAGAGTGTGCCGCTCCCAAGCTATTACAGTATGCCTTTCATCATGGATTAAAACCTATTGCCATAGCAGAGTTTTGGTGGGGAAAATCCCCGGCATCTGAGATCAGGAGACATGGACAATATTATCCTGCATGTACAAGCAAATGCAAACCTATCCTCACGCACATGCTAAAGGGTATGGTGGTTGACCCCAATCCATTAGAAAAAAAAGAGGGAGCTATGATCGATCTTCCTGTCATATATGAAGATGAATATTTAGTAGTCATCAATAAACCCGAAGGATATCTGTCCGTACCAGGTAAAAATATTAGGGAGTCCGTTTATACTCAGATGCTAAAAAAATATCCCGCATCTACTGGACCCATGATCGTACACCGTCTGGACATGTCCACCTCTGGTCTGATGGTGATAGCTAAGACAAAAATGGTACATCAACATCTGCAGAGCCAGTTTGCTAAGCGTAAAATTAAGAAAAGATATGTAGCCATACTCGATGGAGTGCTAACTGAAAGGTGGGGCGAAATAGATCTGCCCATCAGAGTAGATCTGGATCATCGTCCAAGACAGTTGGTTTGTTATCAATACGGTAAACCTGCCAAAACAAAATGGGAGTATATTTCAGTCAAAAACGACTGCACCAGAGTGTATCTTTACCCCGAGACAGGCAGAACGCATCAACTCAGAGTGCATGCATCTCATCTATCAGGACTCCATACTCCCATCAAAGGAGATGAACTGTATGGAACAAGTGCCGACAGACTCTATCTTCATGCCGAAGCATTACAATTTATACATCCCATGACCAACGAAACTATAAGTCTGGAAGCAAAGGCCTCTTTTTGACAGATAGCACTTACTTTTTCTTAGCACTTTTTTTAGCCAGAGGGTTGTATTCAACACAAAGACCGATCCACTTAGCTAGGTCTTTTTGAGATTGAAGCCCATCTTCTGTCACAAAAATGTACCCTTTCATGGGCTTCCCGGTAAAGTTCATGGGAAGAACTTCTGGTAACTCCAAAGCTTTTTCGCTGGCTGATTCGCCGATTCTGCACAAGAGAAGGCTTTCGCCCGTCGCTTTGTCGATGTGAGACCCGCAGCACATCTTATCATCCACCATAAAGCATATACCACTAAACATTTTCTTTTCGGTATATCCTACTTTCAGCTCTGCAAATGCTTGTCTGATTCTGCTCGCATGTACTTCATCATATGCCATACTATATCAAATTTGGTAGATAAAGGTAAGTAAAACTTTTTACAATGTATAAGTAAATTTTGATGCAAAAGCTTACAAAATACGGGTGTATCCCAAAATTTCACTTTTATGCAATTTCTTTTTAGATTACCCCATCCCTGCCCGCTACGGGGCAGGCAGGCTTGCCCGCTACGAGGCAGGCGGGCCTTAAGGGAGCTAAAAAGAAATTGGCTATCAATGGATGCAAAAATGGGATACACCCCAAAATACTGAATTTAGTTGAGTTTAAAATCAGAAACGAGTATGAACTCTGGTATATCCACCTCAAAAGTAATTTTTGATCTCAGATTGATAAAGGTAAAAGTGCCAAACATCTTTCCGATGGGACTATGTAGCGGACTCCATGACATATACTGGAATGTATCTCCGGGGCGGAGCTCAGGTTGTTGGCCGATGACACCATCGCCTACCACTTCTCTTCTTAGTTGTATCGAATCTATGATATGCCAGTGCCGTGACAAAAGCTTTACTGGGTCTTTACTTAAGTTTTCGATAGTGATGTGGTATGAATATATAAACTTACCTATGGCGGGGTTGGATTCTTCGGCTTCATACCGAGGTACTACGCTGATGCAGATGTCATCAGTTACGGATGAATATATTTTACTTTTTTGATCCATATTTTTTACAATCCATTGATAAAAGTCTCTACGATATGTTCTGCTTCTATAAACGATATATCAAGTTCATCATTAACAAGTACAATATCAAAACTGTTTTCATAAGTCATTTCTCTGGTTACTTTACTGATCCTTTTAGTCAGACTATCGGGAGTTTCAGTATTTCGGCTAGTCAACCTTTCTATGAGTATTCTTAGAGATGGAGGTCTTACAAATACTGACATACATTTTGTTCCATACAAGGTTTTAATGTTTTGACCTCCTCTTACATCTATATCAAATACCAGATGTTGGTTGATTGACCAAATTCTGTCCACTTCGGACTTTAGTGTTCCATAAAATTGATCTTTATATACCTCTTCCCATTCTATAAATTCACCATTGGCTACTTTATGTTTAAACTCTTCCACTGTGAGAAAATAGTAGTCCTTACCATGGGTTTCGTATTCGCGCTTGGAGCGAGTAGTCGCAGATACTGAGAAACCTAAAAAGCCGTACTTACCCAGCAAGTGCTTGACTATCGTCGTTTTGCCGGCACCCGAAGGAGCAGTGAATATAAACATTTTACCATCAAATCCTTGTTTGCCCATCTGATCCCTAAAGTATATTGGCCAATTGTTCTTTTAGTTTTTCGAGTTCGTCTTTCATCATGACCACATATTGTTGTATCTCAGGATGATTGGCTTTGGCACCGATGGTGTTGATCTCTCTACCGATTTCCTGAGCTATAAATGATAGTTTTCGCCCTTTCTGGTCGTCTGCCCCGTCTAGCTCATCCATAAAGTAACTGCAGTGCTGGCTGAGTCGCACTTTTTCTTCATTGATGTCGAGTTTCTCGATATAGTATAGTATTTCCTGCTCATATCTGTTTTGATCGACTTGTTGTTTTAGTGCAAACTCTTCCATATTTTTTTTCAACCTTTCCTTGATCTTATCGATCCTATTCATTTCAAAAGGCTCGATGGCACTCAGGTTTTGCTCGATGGCTTTCACTCTATCTATCAGGTCAGCCTTCAATACTAAACCCTCATCAGCCCTAAATTTTTTGATGTTTATGATGGCATCATCCAACACTGTCAATACCACTTCCCATTCAAGATCATCAGCCAGATCTTCTGATTGACCGATGACATTAGGAATTCTAAGGATGGATTGCAGGACGTCTCCTTCTGTAATATTGAGTTCCTGCCTGATTGCAGTGAGTTCCCGATAGTACTTTTTGAAAGCTTCCACATTGATAAATGCATTTTGCTCATCTGAAAATCCATCCAAAGTGATGGTAAGATCCAGTTTGCCCCTTTGTAATTCATCAATGACCTTTTTGCGCAATTCCATCTCCCTATCCCTGTAGGAGTTGGGCAGCTTGCACCTTATTTCTGTGGTACGAGCATTGAGAGATTTGAGCTCCACACGAATCAACTTACCATTCAATTCGGTTTTGCTATACCCGAAACCTGTCATTGATAATATCATAGATTGATTTTATTTTTTTGAAATGGCAAATATAGGTTCAAAATCCTGATTTTTGGGTGTGTAATATTAATATAAATAGTAAGATATTGTAAATGAGCTACTTAAACTGACATTTTTTTTACTTTTGCTGAAAATAAGATCAAAATTATTTTCTTAGTTCCATTATTTTACGAAATTTGCGCCACCTAAAAAAGTAAGGTTAATTTTTCCTATCAGAAAATAAAAATCAAAATATATGCGTAAAGCAGATTTAGTCAACGTAATCACTGAAAAAACTGGTGTACCTAAGGTGGATGTCTTAGTCACTTTAGAGATGTTTTTTAAAGAAATCAAGAGTTCGCTTTCAGAAGGAGAGAATGTCTATGTAAGAGGGTTTGGTTCTTTTATCATCAAAAAAAGAGCTAAAAAAATAGGCAGGCATATCAAGAAAAACAAATCCATAGAGATTCCCGAGCATTTTATTCCTTCATTCAAGCCTGCGAAAATCTTTGTAGATCAAGTAAAAGCTAATGTGGATTCCCTTCCAGAAGATGATGGAGATGACGATTAATATACTTTATTGATATTTATGACCAAGACACAGATAGCGGCAGTTTTAGGCTCGATATTGATAGTATTATTTTTATATCTGGGTTTTGACAAAATCGCTCCTGACCAAAAAAATCTCGAAAAGTCGAGAGTGCTGAGTCTAGAGACAACAGGGTTGAGCAATTTGATCAAAGATGCAACACCTACATTGGACAACGATCAAAAAAGTATTATTGAAGCCATCAATTTGGATTTGAAAAATGCTGGTACTGATACAATCAAAAAAATCCAGATACTCCAATCTCTATCAGGAAAATGGTATCAGTTAGGTTTTGCCTCCATTGCGGGTGTCTATGCTGATGATATAGCTACTTTGCAAAAAACAGAAGAATCCTGGTCATTGGCAGGTACCACTTATGCCTTATGTGTCAAAAAGTCAGAGGATCAGAAAATCAGAGATTTTTGTACCAAAAGAGCCATCAAAGCATTTGAAAACGCTATCTCTATCAATCCCGAAAACATGGATCATCGCATCAATCTGGCCATATGTTACGTTGACAATCCTGACAAAGGCAACCCGATGCAAGGTATTCTGATGCTCAGAGATTTAAATACTCAACATCCCAGAAACGTAGCAGTGCTCAACATATTGGGAAAATTGGCTCTTCAAACCAATCAAATGGAGAAAGCGATAGAGAGATTAGAAACTTCGCTTGCTATCGAGCCCAACAACAATAATACCATATGCCTTCTCGCCAGTGCTTATAAGGGTATAGGCAATGATGCGAAAGCAAAAGAATTTGAAAATAAATGTGTTCATTAATTTACTTAATTAAATATTAAAATATGCCTTGCGGTAAAAAAAGAAAACGTCATAAGATATCTACGCATAAGCGTAAGAAGAGACTTAGAAAAAACAGACATAAGAAAAAGAACAGATAATCAAGTCTGCAGTTGGGTGGAATAAATATTTACATGCATTTATTCCACCCAACATTTGTTTTTTACATCAGTGGTCAGTGAGTGTATAGCAATTTTAGTACCCAAAATATAACAGGACTCAAAAAGAAAATAAGCTAAAGAAATCCGAAGGAGACAAAGTTTATCTGTCTTTGCATGTCAACTTATAAAGGTTAACAAGACAAATGAATACATCTTTTGAACAATTTCGGCAATTACACTAAAGCATCGTATAATTACGATACACTTCTACTACCCACTTCTGTAAAATAATTGCTCAACATCCTCGACTTGAGACTGAAGGCTTGATAACTCTTTACTGTGGTAATTTGTCGCTATTTGTGGCAAATATGATCAGTACTAAAACCCCTTATAATAATTGGGCAAATAAGTGAGTATGTCTATCTGAGTATGTATCGTCGATGATTAGAGTGATTTCAATGCAAGGAATATATTATCTATTGATTGTAAAACAACCATAGAATGAAATCATAGTGGATAAAGAATTAGTCATCAAATCATCTCCATCCGAGGTAGAGATCGCACTGCTTGAAGGGTCAAAACTTGTCGAAATACACAAACAAAAGACCAATAACAGTTCGACAGTAGGGGATATATTTTTGGCTTCGGCCAAAAAACTAATGCCAGGGCTCAATGCTGGCTTTATGGACATCGGACATCGCAAAGATGCATTTTTGCATTATACTGACCTGGGTCCTCAGATTAAATCTCTCATCAAATATACCAATACCGTGATGAAAGGCTCGTATAATAGCAGCCTGCTGGATCACTTTGACATGGAGCCAGACAACCCTAAGACCGGCAAAATAGATCAGGTATTCGACAAAAACACTCATGTCCTCGTACAGGTACTTAAAGAACCTATCTCCACCAAAGGGCCAAGATTGAGTTGTGAAATCACCTTACCCGGCAGATATGTCGTCCTAACTCCTTTTTCAGACATCGTCGCAGTGTCCAAAAAGATATCATCCAACGATGAGCGCAAGAGATTGAAAGTGCTGGTAGATAGTATAAAACCCAAAAACTTTGGAGTGATAGTCAGGACCGCAGCAGAAGGAAAAAAAGTAGCTGATCTACACAATGATATCAAAGAGCTGGAAGAAAAGTGGAAGACGATATTTAAACAACTGAAAGTGACCAAATCGCCTGATAAGATACTGAGCGAGCTGGATAAAACCTCAAGTATCCTCCGAGATATCCTCAACCATAATTTTAATAAGATATCCATAGACGACAAAGAACTGTACAAAAATATAAAGGAATATATGACTTCTATCGCACCTGATAGGGTCAAAATATTACAACAGTATAAAGGCTCCCGTCATATATTTGATCACTTTGACGTCAACAGACAGATCAAGGCATCTTTTGGCAAGACATCTACTATGAACAGTGGGGCATATATCGTCATAGAGCATACTGAAGCGATGCACGTCATAGATGTCAATAGCGGCCCAAAGATGCAGCGCAAAGATCAGGAAGAAGCAGCATTATCTGTAAATTTGGAAGCCGCTGAAGAAATTGCCAGACAGCTCAGGCTGAGGGATATCGGAGGTCTTATTATTATAGATTTTATCGATATGAGACAATCGGACAATAAGACCAGCTTATACAACAAAATGAAGAACTTTATGGAAGGCGACAGAGCCCAGCATACCGTCCTTCCATTGAGCAAATTTGGACTGATGCAGATCACCAGACAGCGCACCAGACCTGAAGTCAATATTGATACCACAGAGGTATGCCCTGCTTGTCAAGGATCAGGCAAAGTCAATCCGTCTATCCTTATCATTGACAATATAGAGAGAGATATTAACTACATTATGAACTCCAGGCCTAAATCAACATTTAAATTAGAAGTCAATCAGTTTATACTTGCTTATCTAAAGCAAGGATTTCCAAGCATTCAGATGAAATGGTTTTTTCATTATAAAAAATGGATTAGTATCTCCAGTGATCCTAATTTTCATCTTTTCGAATACAAATTTTATGATGAAGCAGATGACGAAATCAGGCTTTCATAAAAATGGAGTATTTTAGTTGGCTAAAGAAGTTGAGGTATCAATAAAGCAACCATCTCAATACCAAAGTTGTATAATTCATCGTTAAACAATAGTTAAATTAAAAGTGACATTTTGTAATTATTTTAAGATAAACATCTGCCAGCCAGTATTATATACAATCATAAGAAAACATTAAAGGAATAGAATGAGTAACTTTTGGAGAAAAGATGGTGTCTTATATTTAGTAGCAAAACTATAAATTCGTAAATTTGATTTATTTTTTAATCACTATATACAAGACAATAACATGAACACAAAAAAAATCTTCCTTACCATCATATGCGCCATAGGATTGATGATCCACTCAGAAGCTCAAAAAATTGCCGTAGTGGACATCAATGAAGTATTGTCCTCTATGCCAGAATACCAAGATGCACAAAAAGAACTGGACAGAATAGCGGCACAGTGGAGACAAGAGATAGCTCAGGAGTTTGATAAGG
>JBATLS010000067.1:0-11897 GCA_049289435.1 Saprospiraceae bacterium
CCTTCCGGGCCTTCATTTCAATATCTTTGCCACTCCTGGCATGCGCATATGCAGCTTTTCCATCTATCTTTATGGCAGAATATACAGGAGGTATCTGAGTGATTTCACCCGTGAATGTTTTGGCGACATCCTGCATCATATCCAAGGTTATATGATCCGTAGGAAAATATTGATCAGGGGGTAATTCAGCATCATAAGTGGCTGTAGTTTCTCCCAATTTTATAGACCCGGAATAAACCTTGTCCTGAATTTGTAAGGTATCAATCTCCTTAGTGAGTTTGCCTGTACAGATCAGCAGCAGTCCGGTAGCTAACGGATCTAAAGTTCCGGCATGTCCTACCTTTATCTTCTTGACACCTAAAGTATGTTTGATTTTAAATCTAATCTTGTTGACCACATCAAAAGATGTCCACCCTATCGGTTTGTCCACGAGGATCAATGCGCCGCTCAAAAAATCAACTTCTCTCCTAATCGAAGTTTTATGCGCTATTTTATCATCTGAAATAGCCATATCCTACACCTAATATTCCGATGATGATACAATACCATGCAAAATATTTAAGCTGGCTATTTTTAACGAGAGAAATCATCCAGGTACAGGCAAAGATTCCAGTCACAAATGCGGCAAGAAAACCCGCAGAAAGTTCACTTATGGAGACCTGTTGAGATGAAAAGTCTCCGTCAATTAGATCTTTTGCGATTTTACCAAAGATCAATGGCACGACCATCAAAAAGGAAAACCTAGCGGCCTTGGTACGATCAATGCCCAAGATGACCGATGTGGATATGGTAGCCCCTGATCGGCTGATTCCCGGAGTGATCGCTATCGCCTGGGCTATACCTATTTTCAACGCATTTATATAAGTGAGTACAGTATCTGTATCTTTTGCCTTATCAGCAATAAATAACAAAATACCTGTCAATATAAGCATGCTACAGACTAAGAGGATGTTTTGATTGAACAAAGATTCCAGTTGCTTCTCAAACAATATACCTACGATGGCAGCAGGAATCATTGATAGTATGATCTTGTAGATAAAAGCCTTTTCTTCGTTATGTTCTTTAGTGAAAAATTTCTGAATCAAAATCCAAATATCGTTTCTAAATACTACAATAGTGGCCAAAGCTGTCCCAAAATGCAGCACTACGGTCATCAATAGACTATCTTTAGGTAGGGCATCGTCTCCCAAAATAAACTTAGCTAATTCCAGATGACCACTACTACTTACAGGCAAAAACTCTGTGAGTCCCTGGACAATACCTAAAATAATGGCATTCAAGATGTCCATAGATACTGAAGTGATTTAAAAATTTATGATTTAGTGGAACTATTTTTTTACAAAAATAGCGTAAAGGTTGATCAGCAAGCCCGCCAAAATTACCATTGGTGCAATAGTGATTCTCCTTGGACTATATATCAGAGACTCATCCCAAACGTCTGGAGAAGGCATATGACCACCCGACATCAATATAAACCCTAAAAATATCAATCCTACACCTATCAATATAAATTTGTAGTTGTTTTTGCCGAAAATCAATTCATTGGGGCTATTATATGTAGGCGAAGTACCTGGAGTATTGGTTGGTGTGACTCTTTTGGAATAAACCTTTTCTTTGGCCATGATGGAAAGTTTAATTGTTGAAATGCAAAGTTAGTAATAATACGAAAAAACTAACTTTTTTATTGGATATATTAAAAAAATATGAATATCTGAGTGATTAAAAAACAACAATCTTCCTTTTGATCTTTTTGTTTGGTTTGCTACAGACTATCTGCCTTCTTTCTTTAAAAATTGATTGATGATAGAATTGGTTGTAGTGACGGTGATGAAAAAAGCGGCAATAAAACTCAGAATTATGGTCAACCCAACATATTTCCATTGTATGATCTCGGCAAAAATACTATTACTTTTGATCAGGAAGGTCACACTTAAACCAATAAAAAGAATCACAGCAATCAGTGCTTTGACAGACGTCCAAAATGCATCCAAAAGATAAGGTTTTTTTATAAATCTGTTTTCTGCTCCCACCATTTGCATCGTTTTTATCTGCTTGATATCTGAATACAAAGTGAGTTTTACCGTATTAAATATAATAGCCATGGCTAAAAATACGAAGCATAAAGCGAGTGCAAGAATTCCTACAGATACTTTCTGGAGATTGGATTTGACCAGTTCAACACTGTCGTTTTCGAAGTAGAGTCCCAACACCCCTTTTTCAATTTCTATCTTTGACTTAATCTCCTTGATTTTATCTTCACTATATTTCTCATTTGAAAGATTAAATTTGATCAAATCTTTAAATGGGTTTTCGCTTTCAGTCTGTGAGATAGTGAGTTCTTTGGACATCAAAGTCAGTGCAGATTCTTTGGATAAGTATGCTACAGATGTACTGATGACACCATCATATGCTGCAATAGTATTTTTGATATGTTCTATCTGTCCAGAAGGAAGTTTGTCTTCCAATTCTACTAAAATATTGATATTCTCCTTGACGATATTGGTAATATTGTTGGAATGGAAGAATACCAATAGAAATAGCGAGATCAAGACAAGTACGATCGATGTAGATACTGTAGAGTAAAACTTAGTAGGTTTACTTGTTTTTGACATTAATTTGGTAATTTATGAAAGTACAAATATAGAAAATGAAGTCATTTAAAAACGTATGTTAAAATGATATGTAAGTGCTTGGAATTCAGATTGATATAAAATTTCATTTTCATTCCCGATAGCTATCGGGATAGCTATCGGGATTAAATTTTATGAAAAGCTGGGTTTCAACCTGCCTGCCAAAGAAATTGTTCTTCTGGCAGGTGACTTGCATAGGAATTAACAATATGTTTTTAAATCACTTCAATATATGATATCCATCCTTATAATGGAAAGAATCATTACTCATGCTATGGTCATACTTTCTATCCCGAATCAAGCCTTCATGTACAAGACTTCTTTGACAGCTTTGACTACTTTTGCAGTGGTAGGCAAAAACTCATCCAAAAATGTAGGCGCATAAGGCAGCGATGTATCCGCAGAATTTACTCTTGTCACTGGTGCATCTAGATAATCAAATGCCAGCTTTTGTACTGTATAAGCCACTTCGGATGAAACACCTGAAAAAGGCCATGCCTCATCTACCACTACTAGTCTATTTGTTTTTTTGACAGAGTCTAAGATGGTTTTGATGTCCAAAGGCCGTATGGTCCTTAGATCAATGACCTCTGCAGATATTCCTTCTTTTTCGAGTTCGATAGCTGCTTCTTTCACTACTTCCATCATTTTGTTGTAAGAAACTATGGTCACATCCGTTCCTTCTTTCCTCACAGCTGCTTTTCCTATCGGTACCAAATAGTCCCCATCAGGAATCTCACCTTTCAGACCATAATAACTCTCCGACTCCATCATACACACCGGATCATTGTCCCTGATGGCGGATTTGAGCAGCCCTTTAGCATCAGCCGGATCAATAACTGAAATTACTTTTATACCAGGGATATTCGCCATCCAACTTTCGAAAGTTTGTGAATGTTGTTGAGCCAATTGCCCTGCCGATCCTGAAGGGCCTCTGAATACGATCGGACAAGCGAACTGACCTGCTGATTGTGACAATGTTTTGGCTGCATTATTGACAATCTGATCGAACGCTAGTACGGCAAAATTCCATGTCATAAATTCTACTATAGGTCGCAAACCATTCATAGCAGCACCCACACCGATACCTGCAAAGCCTAATTCGGCTATGGGAGTATCGATCACTCTCTTGGGCCCAAATTCATCCAACATACCCTTGGATACTTTATAGGCACCATTATATTCTGCTACTTCCTCCCCCATGAGAAATACATTTTCATCTCTACGCATTTCCTCAGACATAGCTTCTCCCAATGCCTCTCTCAAAGTCAATATTCTCGACATAATATGATTTTTATTAAATGTTTGTTAAAAAACTACACAAAAGTAATCAAAAAACTTTCCTAACAAACATTTAATACCATCCTATGTTTATAGTAATATGAAAAATATTTATCTATTTGGAATTATTTTCACCTTTTGTATCGCTTCATCATACAAAGGGCAGGGTCAAACCATGACTACTGTCAACTCGTTTGAAGAGCTTGAAAAGATGTATAAAAAGGATAGTGATACTACCTATATTATCAATTTTTGGGCAACTTGGTGTCAGCCTTGTGTCAAAGAATTGCCTTATTTTGAAGCTTTGAAAGAATCAAGAAAAGATACAAAGGTAAAAGTTATCTTAGTGAGTTTGGATTTTAAAAATCAAATAAAAAGTCACTTGATCCCCTTTGTCCACAAAAATAATTATACGGCAGATATTGTTATAATGGCAGATAAGAATTACAATAGTTGGTTAAGTAAAGTTGATCCTGATTGGTCAGGTGCTATACCAGCTACGCTGCTAGTTCATCGGTCATCCATGTTATTTGCTGAAAGAGAATTCGAATCTTCAGCCGATTTGGCAACATATGTTTCTTCATTTATTCACTCATTATAAAATTTTAATTTATGAATCTATTATTATCCTTATGTTTGATGTTTTCATCGATCACTACAGGAACACTTATTACGCCTGGTTACAAGCCTGGCGACAAAGCCGCTGATTTTAAACTTAAGTCCGTAGATGGTAAAATGTATAGTATGTCCGATTATACTACTGCCAAGGGATACATCGTTGTGTTTACATGCAACTCTTGTCCATATGCCGTCAAATACGAAGATAGAGTCAATGATTTGGCCAAGAAGTACAAAGAAAAAGGTTACATCCTTTTAGCCATCAATCCTAATGATCCTGACGTAAAGCCTGAAGACAGTTTTGCCATGATGCAAAAAAGATCAGAAAATAAAGGCTTCGTATTCCCATATTTATTTGACGAAGGTCAAACAGTGTATCCACAATACGGTGCCACCAAAACACCTCACGTCTTTTTGCTGGACAAAAATAGGATCGTAAAATACATCGGAGCCATTGATGATAATACTGAAGATGCCTCAGCTGTTAAAGAAAAATATCTTGAAAATGCCATTGCGGCAATAGAAAAAGGTGAATATCCATCGCCTGCTACCACCAAGGCCATCGGATGCTCTATCAAGTCTAAAAAGACCCAATAATTATAGAAAAATATAATATCTGACATTAACAAAAATACTATATTGGCATAGATATTTTGTGTTTTTAATGATAATATGTACAAATGCCTGATCAGATTTAATTTTGATCGGGCATTTTTTTGTGCACTAGTGCTCTGTCAAGATAAAGAATTTAACAATTTAAAATCTTGTCTTAATGGCAATAAGTTTTATTTTGCAAGTTTACCAACCTTTTTTAAGACTTTTCAGTCTATCAAATTGTTATGTTATTAATATTTGCCGGCAACGCATCATTATGGATGATCATATATTAGTCAAAGGCTGTACAGAAAACAACAGAAAGTCACAAGAACTTATTTATAAGAAGTATTTTTATAAAATGTATGTGATGTGCCGCAGATATACTACAGATGATGATAAGATAGGCCAAATCATCAATGACGCCTTCCTCAGTGTATTTAAAAATATAGAAAAATTTGAATTCAGAGGCAGCTTTGAAGGTTGGATCAGAAGGATTACTTTCAATAGTTTATCAGATCATTTCCGAAAAGAAAAACGCAATATAAAGTTCTTGCTCATAGACGAATATTATCATGCATCGTCTGGAAGCAATCAGATGGATGATAAATACGATTATGATGAACTCATCGCAAAGATCAACACGCTGGAAGGATCGTTCAAAGAAGTGTTCGTAAAATATGCCATCGAAGGCTACAATCATAAAGAAATAGGTGCTTCATTGCAAATCTCTGAGGGTACCTCCAAGTGGTATCTCTCTGAAGCCAGAAAAAAACTTCAATCATTATTTAAAATGACCAATCAAAGTGTGGGATATGGAAGATTATAAAATTAACGAACTTGCAGAAGCTCATTGGCAGAAGATGTCAATGATGCTCGATCGTGAAATGCCTGTAGAGCGCACGAAAAATAGATTGTTTTTTATCTGGTGGGGCACTGCAGCTGCATCCGTTGCAGTATTATTGATAGTTTCCCAAACATTGTTCAATCCTTCTGAGGTAACTCCAGAAAAGGGACAACAATATGCACAACAGCTGCCTGAAAATCCAGCACACATCGAAGATACGCCAATGCATGATAATAATGCAGCGACTGTTATAAATCGTTCTGGACAATCTGCAAATTTTTATAAGGTTGAAAAAAATAAAAAAACATCCCAAGGTGGAACTGCAAACCTAGGTTTACAAAGTTTAGAAGCAAATCATTCTTCAAATAAAATGCAAAAAGAAGAAAAACAAATTCTGAAAGAGATAGTGATAG
The DNA here is from genome assembly GCA_049289435.1 of Saprospiraceae bacterium. Taxonomy (GTDB): domain Bacteria; phylum Bacteroidota; class Bacteroidia; order Chitinophagales; family Saprospiraceae; genus OLB9. Next base: position 6,384 of record JBATLS010000067.1, read on the forward strand.
ATGATATGCAGCCTAAAGTTATTTCGCTAACGGATGATCATGTCAATTCAAATGCTACTCGCAAAAGAGAATTGTCTTATCAAAAAAATGACGAAATGGAAATCTTGCAAGGCTCCTTCAAATTGAGTTCGGGCATTAGTTTGGCATCCAATACTATAAAAATGCCCAATACACCGCTTAATATACCAATAAACGGTGAATCTGAACAAACTGAATCTACAGATTTGAGACATGAATATTCCAATCTAAATATATCATCTGACAAAATATCTGCTGATGTTACCTCTATAAATGCACTAACTGGCAGGAAAGATTATGCTATTTCGATATTGGAGCAAAGACATTTTGGGCGGTTATCCACATTGAAAAATACATCCATTGTTCCATCAGTCCCTACATTTATGGATCAGAAAGTTTGGAATTTTTCTTTAGAGTTAGGAACTCTGTCCCATGACTATGCATCTATTTTGTCGATTCATGGAGGAGTAGGAGCGGAGAGATACCTGAGTGACCGGTTCAAATTATGTACAAATCTTAGATATAGAAGTTTTGTCCAAAACTCAGATCTGATTTCCAATTTACAAAGTGCAAAGGACGCTATGATCTATGATGCAACGGCGAGCCTAAGTACAGGACCCACAGGGATATTTGTAGTAAATGGTGCTGGACTGACAGCCGACCAAATAGAGTCATTGGACAGAAGTATCCTGGAAGCTTTTACTTATCGTGTAGATTATATAGAAGGTGGTATGGGAGTAGGCTACGACATCAGCAAGCGGGTAGTCATCACTGGTGGAGTACAACTAGGGTATAAGATATATAAGGAATATCACTTCAATGATGTCCAATTAGAAAATTTGAAGACCAACAATCAAACAAATGCTGATCTCAAAATAACTCCATTCACTGATAGAGACTATCACAGGCGATGGATATTATTGATGCAGGCAGGCACAGAAATAAGATTAAATGCAAGTTGGTCAGTGTCACTAAAAGCCAACTATATGCCAGGCGCTCACGACTTTATGGGTACCAATCCTTTGGAGTATATTACAAACCAAACCACATCAAATCAAAATACCACAGATCGAAGGATTGGGTTAGAGACTGGAGTGAAGTTTTTTCTCAACAAGTAGAAAATATCTTCTATTACAAATGCAATCTGGATTTTCTTTCTAGGAGCGTTTCTTTGCTTTCTACCCTGTCAGGGTCGGGTACACAGCAATCTACAGGGCAAACTGCAGCACATTGAGGCTCCTCATGAAAACCTACGCACTCTGTACATTTGTCAGGCACAATAAAGTAATAATCATCCATGACTGGACTTTGCTTGGCCGACGCATCTACGGCAGACCCGTCTTCGAGCTTGTATTGACCTTTTATATTGGTACCATCCATGATAGCCCATTCTACACCGCCTTCGTAGATCGCATTATTGGGGCATTCTGGCTCGCAAGCTCCGCAATTGATACATTCATCAGTAATAATAATAGCCATAGTGGAATGAAAATTTGTTAACGCAAAAATATTTGAGTCGCAAAGTTATAGAAATTAAAGGTCAATTTGAAGTTCTCTCGAGCACTTTACTTGTTAAAGTATTGATAATGGACATTCCAATGTAGGCTATCACGATGTAAGGAATAGATTCATACCTATACATCACTGCTATAATAATGGCTACAATTAGCATTGCTATTTGAAAAATATTATCCTTCCAGTATTTTGACATACCTTTAGTAGAAAACATACGAAAGTTAAAACTAACCATCATCACGCTCATGAAAAGTGCCGTTAGAAAATAGTTGGTTTTCGAACCTAAAAAATCAATATAAGCCTGACTTTCGGTCTGAATGGCTATGATTATACCAATATAAAAGAGCGCATTGGCAGGGATCGGGAGTCCCAGGAAGTATGGGGTAGGAGGGCTGATATTGAACTTGGCCAAGCGTACAGTTCCAGCAACTACTATCATGGCCGCTGTTCCGATGGTAAACACATTGTTTTCCAGATCAGGTGAATACAATGAATATAGATACGCCGGAGCCACTCCAAAACTAACGACATCAGCGAGCGAATCCATTTGTTTGCCAAATTCACTCTGCACATCTAAAGCCCTGGCAACCAAGCCATCCAAACTATCAAATACAAAACAAAATAATAACAAGATGGGGCTGGTATAAAAATCGCCAAACATGATCGCCGCAAAACCACAAATCAGATTACAACTGGTAACCACTGAGGGTAAATACTTTTTCAAAATATTAAATTTTGTGCAAATATATAATAAATTTATATATTCATTATTTTATCTGGATGAACATTGGCTTACCTTTTGTAAGAAAAGTGCTCCAATACACATTGAGTTAAACTTACTCTAAGGTGTAAAACTTACTAATAGTTTATTAAAAACCTTTGGCATCATCATCACCCCTTCTGTCCGCTGCTCCATGCAACTTACCATCTGCTGTGATTACTATTGCTTCAACTCGGCCTATAGAGCCTCTTTCTTTAAATTGATGGCCTATACTCTCCAATATTTGCCTTTCTGAAAGAGACACAGCATCTTTTTCGATCATGATGACGTCTGGCTTCCATTGATGATGAAATCTGGGTGATTGTACAGCCTTGTCTGCATCCATGCCAAAGTCAAGCACATTTATGATGGTCTGAAATACTGACGTAATGATGGTAGATCCGCCCGGTGTTCCTACCACCATCTTTAGTTTTCCATCTTGCTCTATGATGGTCGGAGTCATAGAGGAGAGCATTCGCTTATTTGGTTCAATTTTATTGGCTTCTGCACCGATCAGCTGGTACATATTGGGCGATCCTGGCTTGACAGAAAAGTCATCCATTTCATTATTCAATATAAATCCCGCACCTCTGACTACGGTGAACGCACCATACCCGCCATTGAGGGTAGTAGTCATAGACACCGCATTGCCCAATTGATCTACTATACTATAATGTGTCGTCTGCTCAGTTTCTATGATGCCATGATCGATAGCTTCACTTTTGCTTGCCTTTCTAGGGTCAAAATCCTTCATCCTTTCCGACAAATAGGTACTATCAAGCAATTGCTTTTGAGGCACTGGATAAAAGTCTGCATCTCCCAGATGAAATGATCTGTCGGCATATACACGTCTTTCTGCTTCTGTGATCAAATGTACTGCCGCAGCACTCTGAAATTTCATACTGCTCAAATCATAAGGCTCAACCATTTCCAACAATTGGGTCAACGCAATACCACCGCTCGAAGGTGGAGGCATACTGATGATTTTGTGGCCTCGGTACATGGTAGTGACAGCGGGTCTCCACACTGCCTGATAATTTTTTAAATCTTCATGCGTGATGAGCCCTCCGCCATCTCGCATTTCTTTGACAATAAAATCCGCTACAGACCCCTCATAAAATCCTGACCTGCCATGATCTCTGACGGCAGTAAGTGTTTGGCTTAGTTCTTTTTGGACCATCAAGTCCCCTTCACTCCAGCTATCTTTATGAAAAGCGGTTGGTGCAAGATTATATTGCACAAATTTTGTCTGTGTTTCGTTTAGATTTTCGGCTTCTCTTGAAGTAATCTTGTATCCATTTGCTGCGAGGTCAATAGATGGTTGAATCAACCTCTTCCAATCTTTAAGTTGACTGTATTTTTCGTATGCCTCCACCATGCCTGCCACTGATCCTGGTACACCTGCAGCTAGGTGACCATACATACTTTTATCGGGTATAGCAGCCCCGGTGCTATCCAGATACATGTCAAAAGTAGCCAAAGATGAAGCTTTTTCTCTATAATCCAGCGTATTGACTATACCATCTTTATCTCTAAATACCATGAAACCACCACCGCCAATATTTCCAGCGTTGGGATAACACACCGCAAGGGCAAATTGAACTGCAATGGCTGCATCTACCGCATTGCCTCCATCTTTGAGTACTGCCAAGCCTATCTCTGTGGCTAAAGGATGCGCAGATACCACCATGGCACTATCACTTATCACTGACTTGGTGATATTGTATGAGGATACGGTTTGAACCCCTTGCTTACACCCAATAAAATTTAATATTATAAAAAACAGTAATATATTTGAAGCTTTCATTAAGTTTGATTTATTTTGCATCATTATTCAATTTGCGGCTAAAGATATAATAATTTGTAATATCCACCGTTCTAAACAAATGGGTTTATTTTTTAAATTTTGCATTCTTAATTTGGTTCTATCACTATTGGAATTATAAAATGAAAATACTTTCAAAAATAATTTTACTATCATTATTGCTTCCCTCTTTGTTGAGTGCCCAAAAATTTGTGAATGAATTTCTCAATATCGGGGTAGGCGCAAGAGCACATGGGATGTTTGGTTCGGTAACAGCCAGTGTCTCAGACGGTACAGCTGCCTACTGGAATACTGCTGGCTTGATAGAGATTCAAAACCCATTGCAGATCAATGTGATGCATGCTAAGTGGTTTGGGGGCATTGCCAATTATGACTATGTATCTATAGCAAAAAAATTAAATACAGATCAACCATCAACAGCTGCGTTTTCGTTTATTCGGCTCGGAGTGGACAATATACCCAATACGCTCAATTTGATAGGACCTGACGGAACCATTGATTATAATAGGATCAGCAATTTTTCAGCTTCTGATTTTGCGGGTATTTTTTCATACGCTCGTGCTATAAGTAATGATGATAGATTGTCTGTTGGCGGTAACATTAAGGTCATTCACAGGTCGATAGGTTCTTTTGGTAAGGCTTGGGGGTTTGGTGCTGATCTGGGGGTAAAATACAAGGGAGATAATTTTAGTTTTGGTGCTTTTGCGCGAGATATTACCACTACATTCAATGCCTGGTCCTTCAATTTGACCGAGGATGAAAAAAGAGTTTTTATTTCCACTGGAAATGATATACCAGTCAGCAGTTCAGAGATCACTTTGCCACGCCTCATCCTGGGAGGAGCTTATTTTGGTAAAAAGGGAGATTTTTCCTATTTGGCTGAAATGGATCTAAACATGTCCACCAATGGGGTCAAATCTGGTGTTTTATCTGGAAATAATTTTAATCTTGACCCAAGTTTAGGTATCGAACTTGGTTACTTTGAAAAAGTCTATTTGCGATTTGGCTTAGGTAATATGCAGACCGTGATCAATCAAAATAATACTTCCCAACGTGATTTTGAGATACAACCCAATGTAGGACTTGGACTAAAACTAGGACGTATGAAGGTAGATTATGCATTGGCCAACATAGGCAGTGTGAGTGGCGTTTTAGTATCGCATATATTTTCTTTGGGCCTTGATTTTGCACCCCGAAAATAACACTTTTCTCTATTCAATCTTAGCTATTGAATCTTGACAAAACTACGATCTGTCAGACTCTTCAAAAATTCCAACAAGTCTGATTTCTCCCTACTCGTGAAGTTAATCGGCCTCAATAGGGTGGTATCCATATTGATGGGCTTTTCTACAAATTGGGTTGGATTGCTATAATACTCTATCACTGACTCCAGAGT
>JBATLS010000068.1:0-4815 GCA_049289435.1 Saprospiraceae bacterium
ACCTTAGTGTCCTTTGTGGTTTCTCTTAGTGCCCTTTGTGGTAAAACTAACCTTAGTGCCCTTTGTGATTTCCCTCAGTTCCCTTTGTGGTAAAACTTATAACCTTAGTGCCCTTTGTGACTTCCCTTAGTGCCCTTTGTGTTAAAAATAGCCTTAGGTCACTTTGTGTTAAAACATATAACCTTAGTGTCCTTTGTGACTTCCCTTTGAGTCCTTTGTGGTAAAAATAACCTTAGGTCACTTTGTGGTAAAAAATCTTAGTGCACTTTGTGGTAAAAATAACCTTAGAGTCCTTTGTGGTAAAACTTATAACCTTAAGTCACTTTGTGGTAAAACATATAACCTTTGCGTCCTTTGTGATTTCCCTTAGTGCTCTTTGTGGTAAAAAAATCTTAGTGCACTTTGTGGTAAAACCTTATTGTTCTCTGTAGTAAAGCTGTACTTGCTAAGGTTTTTAGGAATAATATGACATACCACTCCTTTTTATACCAATGAAGCAACAAATTTTTTAATTTTGTTCAACAATTTTATACACTGTCATTCGAATATTAAGTTTTTACTAAATCCAAGCATAACCATGCAAAAAATATTTTTCTTCATCACATTCATTTTTATTGTTTTGTGTTCTTGTGGTCAAGCACAAAATATTGTTTCAGGAGGATCGTTGAAGCAAAATCAAGCTGTGTATGATGTAAAACACTATACGATAGTGTTTGATCTCGACCTTGAACAAAAAAGTATTGCTGGAAGTACCACGATTAAGATCAATCTGAAGGATCAAGCCCCCGAAATTGCATTTGATCTCATCAACGTATATGCCGTCAAAGAGGTGTGGATAGATAAGACAAAAGTGGGGTTTACACACGAGAAAGACATGATACATCTTCGGGATCAAAGTTTATTGACTGTCGGGGTGCATGATATCAAAATCGAATATAGTGGTGCTCCACCAATCGCTACAAGACCACCATGGAAAGGCGGCATACAGTGGGAAAAAGACGACAATAAAGACCCATGGATAGCATTCACATGCCAAAATGAAGGCGCTAAAATACTCTTTCCATGCAAGGATCATCCAAGTGATAAGCCGGATGAAGGTGCAGAAATGATAATATCCGTCCCTAAAGGCTTGAAAGTCGCAGGACCCGGTAGAATGATCAAAGAGGAGACCAAAGGCAAAAAAGCAACATTTACCTGGAAGACCTCCTATCCGATACACAATTATAGTCTGGTGTTTAATGTAGCCAATTATCATATTGCAAAAAGAAATTATGTGTCCAGTGGCGGTAATAACGTGATTATGGAGTATTATGTGCTCCCCGAAAACATCCAACGGGCTGAAAAGCATCTGGACATACTCGCCACGAGCGTCAGTGTGCAAGAGAAGTATTTTGGTGAATTTCCGTTTATCAATGACAAGATCGGCCTGGTAGAGACGCCACATCTCGGGATGGAGCATCAGACCATGAATGCATATGGCAACAAATACCGATATACCAAGGTAGGTGGTGAAGATTTTGATTGGTTGTTGTACCATGAGTTGGGCCATGAATGGTGGGGCAATAAGGTATCTAACTCAGATTGGGCGCATTTTTGGATACAGGAAGGCATATGTACATTTGGCGACTGGCTCTATTACCGAGAAAAAGAAGGCGTCGATTCCTACCATGCACAGGCGAAAAATGCCAGTTATAGATTTGCCAATAAATACCCAATCGTCAGAGACTCTAGTGCGGATAGTGGGGCAGCATATCATGGGGATATATACGGTAAAGGAGCGTTTTTCATGAGGTCGTTGAGTTTCATCATAGGGGAAGAAAAGTTTTTTGAATTATTAAAGTCTTTTATTGGTGACAAGCAATATACTTACGCCAATACAGTCACAACTGACACTATGGAAAAACACTTTTCTATGGGTGCAAATATGGAGCTGAAGCCATATTTTGACTTCTTTTTGAAAACCAATGAGAAACTCACCATTCTTGTGAAGGAAGTAAGGCCTAAAGAATATGATATCTCCTTCAAAAATTATTCGCAACCTTTGCCTTTGGAAATAAAGGACGGAAATATGATCAAAAGAGAAGTGATTTCTGATAAGCCTGTCAGGGTCATATCCGAAAATTTTCCAGTCATTGATCCGACTGCTTATTATTTCAAAAGCGTGGTGTACGAATAATCTTTTTTATAATATGTCGTAGGAATTTCACATGCCTGCCGCATACACATATACCTAATGCAAAACAACCATCTGAACGATACCATCATAGCACCTGCTACTGCTCAGGGATTAAGTGCCATTGCGATCATCCGATTGTCTGGCGAAGACGCCATCCGGATCACTGATCGGATATTTAAAGGGAAGGACCTGGCTAAAGTTGCGTCACATACCGTGCATTACGGGTGGATCGTAGATGGGGAACAGGAAATTGACGAAGTGATGGTCACCGTGTTTAAGGCGCCAAAGACATTTACTTCCGAGGATGTCACGGAGATATCTTGCCATGGATCTCCTCAGATTGTCCAATCCATCTTATCTGTCGCTGTAAAGAACGGAGCAAAAATGGCCCAACCTGGCGAATTTACATTACGTGCGTTCTTAAATGGTCGGATCGACCTTTCTCAAGCTGAAGCGGTAGCGGATCTCATCCACTCCACCTCCCACAAATCGTCCGAGATAGCGCTTAAACAGCTAAAAGGTCATTTTTCAACCATGCTCAAAGACCTAAGGCAGGAACTGATAGATTTCGCAGCACTTATTGAACTCGAGCTTGATTTTTCCGAAGAAGATGTGGAGTTTGCCCACCGTGGAAGACTCAAAAAGCTCATAAATAAGATCATCCACGTGATCAATCCATTGCTTGACTCGTTCAGATGGGGCAATAGCATCAAAGAAGGCATTCCGGTAGCCATCATAGGTGCACCCAATGCTGGTAAATCGACCTTACTCAATACCATACTCAATGAAGAAAAGGCACTGGTCAGCGACATAGCGGGTACGACCCGGGATTTTATCGAGGATACGCTCGTGATTGATGGCATCATGTTCAGATTTATAGATACCGCTGGGATACGTGACACCACCGATGTACTCGAAGGATTGGGTATAGAGCGCTCCCGCCAGAAACTAAAAGAAGCAGAGATCGTGTTTTTTTTGAGTGATGTCAATAAAAGCACGGAAGAGACCATCCACGATTTCGGCCAACTCGATCTCAAAGCTGATCAGACTGGTGTAATATTGCTCAATAAGGCTGATACCGTTTCTGCAGCCATCTCCGGACCCAAAGCTGAAGATATAGCCCAACAAACCCACACAAAAACATTGCTCATCACCGCTAAATATCGGGAAACACTTCGACCACTTATGCAATTTCTCAATGAGTATATTTCACTCCAGCCACATTCGGAAGGTACCATCATCAGCAACACCAGACACTATGAAGCCTTAGAAAACACCAAACTTTGTCTCCAAAAAGTATTGGAAGGGATGCGCAGCGGTATCACCTCTGATTTTATAGCCATGGATATCAGAGAAGCCCTGTTTCATTTGGGTACCATCACTGGACAGGTATCTACGGATGACCTACTGGAGAGTATCTTTAGTAAGTTTTGTATTGGGAAGTAACTATTGTAAAGTTATAACCATTCCAATAATATTATAAATGTTAAGTAATCCCATTACTTTTATTGAAACAGAATATTTCACAACTTCTTATTTTATCTAAAATTTTCTAACTAATTATCTGGCTAGTAAGAACTTAATTCGTCTAAATGAATATTTAGTACATCAATTATTTGGGTGTATCCCAAAATTTCACTTTTACGCAATTTCTTTTTAGATTACCCCATCCCTGCCCGCTACGGGGCAGGCGGGCTTCAAGGGAGCTAAAAAGAAATTGGCTATCAATGAATGTAAAAATGGGATACACCCAATTATTTCGATGTATCTTGTTATGCTACAGTGTTTTATTGTTGAGTCCACTCCGAGAAGTCTTCGCAGCAGGGATGGGGTAAAAAACGTTTGAATATCACTTGATATGGGTTTTCGGAGTTGAATCATTTTTGTATAATTGATTATGTATATTTGCGTATATAAATGAATGCGTATAGTATGAAACTCAAATTTGAAGTTATATCTGCCAGAGAATTAAAAGATGGAGATATCTTTTATTGCACACCAGATCCAGAGATGAATGAATTTGGTGCAGATTATGTCATCACTGGTACAGATCAGATATTTATCAAAGATGATTATTATGAGGAAGACGATGAGGGCAACTATGGGATCTTGGTCAACGGGGGGTGGAATATATGGTTTAAACCAAATGAAAAAGTAGTCAGACTGGCTCATTATAGCAAACTCATCAGAATCTTAGAAATGGTCAAAGAAGGGAATCCTGATATGGAGCTAGGCCCAAATGACAGTACAACCATCATTGACCAATGGGCTTCGGATCATCCGGAATTTAATAATGATTTGCTATCAAACTTTGACCTGGACGATGATATGGGTAATTTTCTTGACGATGATGAAATACCATTTTAGAAATTTCTATCCCTTTATTCTATGTTTTTAAACTACTTCAACATGAAGTAATATTTTTAATGACATTTCATTTCAAAATGTAATAAATATACTCAGAAGGCAAGCATGTTATAAATTCTACTTCTTTGTTCACTAACCTTTTCTGAAAACGATTGCGGAAACGATTTCTAAATGTTTATATAGGTCAAATCCCAAATTTAAACAGAGTATTTATTCATCTGTACAAACTATATTGCAAGTATAATCTGGTTTCTTGGATCAAAATTTTGTCA
>JBATLS010000069.1:0-3366 GCA_049289435.1 Saprospiraceae bacterium
GTTTTTTGTCAAGCCACCAATCATGATGCATGGTATCAAGCAGCAGCAGGATGGGTGATAAAGGCATTTTATTGAGCTATATAATAATCAGATATCAGTAATTTTTCTTTGAAACATATTTAAAAAATGAAACTATCGTATTCAAAAATCTATCTTTTGTATTGGCTGGTCTTAGTATTGATATTTATTGGCTTTTACAAAACCTATTTTGGTCTATTTCCAAGTTTTGATGGTATCAAAAAAATCCACCATTTTCATGCCCTAATGTGTTTGAGTTGGATAGCTTTTTTAATTATACAACCCATTCTAATCCGAAAAAAGCAAATCGCATGGCATCGAATGGTGGGCAAAGTTTCGTATGTGCTCGTAACGTTGTTGTTGATATCGGTGGCGTTGATGGTTCAGAATGAACAACTACGCATGAAAAACCTGATGAGCCTAACTTTTCAGGTATCTGACATGAGTTATTTTTTGTTGATGTATGGATTAGCCATATATAATATTCACCGTACGCCTTTTCATATTCGGTACATGGTCATGACTATTTTACCATTTATAAATCCTGCGGTTAGTCGAATCTCTCAGGAATTCCCTACTGTGGTGATTAGTTTAGCTATCATCATTGGCTTACTCATTTTTGAACGATTCCAAACAAAAGTCTATCGTCCTTTGGTAGTTGGGTTGATTGCCTTGTTTGTAATTTATGGTGGTTATACGTTGCTACCACTTACATTTTGGGATTCATTTTGGCAAATTCTCTTTTCTTAAACGTGCCATTAAGCATTACATAGACTTAGAGACTTTCACAATTGGGAGATTTATTTGCCTGATTTGCCGATTTCTGAGGTTGAATTAAGGTTTAAACTATTTTCCCAAGCTTTCAATCAAGACGACTGACACCAAAGTGCTGCACAGTAGGTAGTTAAGACATTTTATTAAGCTATAAATTTATTAATAACATAAATCAAAAAAATAACCAAATTCCATAAAATTTTTAATGGGTCCTGATCAATTGATTTCGCAAAATGATCGCACATTACTAAAAAAGCATTTGAGCCATTAACAATGAAAATAAAACAAAATTGCATCTTTTTGTAAAATAACAAATCAAATCACTTCCATTTAGTTCTATATCGCAATATATTAATCAAAACTTCATACAAATACAATATTAATGAAAAAAATATCCCCACTAATTACCTTACTTTTATTAATCATGTCTTTTGATTTTTACGGTCAAACTTTGTCTGGTATAGTCAAAGGAAAAGATGAAAAGCCTGTCGATTTTGTCAATGTACATTTGATGAGTGCGGATTCTATTCCTTTAGTGTCCACCTATACGGACTTGGAGGGTAAATTTACATTGGATGTCCAAATCAAAAACATTAGCTATATGCTCGTCAGTGGATTGGGGTACAAAGACATTTCGACTCCATTGCCACAGGACTTTAGCAAACCCATGATAATCGTCATAGATGAAGAAGCAAGATTGCTGAATGAGATAATAGTCAAAGAAAGTGCTACCAAAGTAGAACAAAAAATCGATCGATTAGTACTCAATATTGGGACAAAGCAAGCCGCAGGCAACTCAGCCATAGAGATTTTAGAGCGATCTCCGGGCATACTTGTCAACCGTTCGGCAGGGACAATCAATATGATGGGTAAAGATGGTGTCGTGGTCATCATCAATGGTAAAGTGTCCAATATGCCGACAGATGTGGTCTTGAAAATGCTCGAAGGCATGAGCGCTACCGATCTGTCTAAGATCGAGCTCATCACTACGCCACCAGCCAGTGTTGATGCTCAAGGAAATGCTGGGTACATCAATATTGTCACCAAAAACAACCCTGAACAAGGATGGCAAGGCAACACATCACTAAATCTAGGCTATGGACATGGCTGGAATAATCTCATCTCCGCTAATGTACAATATCGAAAAGATAAATTTTCTACAAGTATGGGCGCCAATTATGCCATGGATTACCGAGATCAATTTACCTATGTAGATCGCACTTATCGTGGCGTAGATACTTACAGTGGCAATGATCGCAAACCTTTCAAAGACCATATCAACTATCGTTTAGGAGTAAATTATGATTTGAGTCAAAAAACAAGTCTCGGTGCCAATTTTTCTGGATATCTCAGACTATGGGATATGACGAGCAATGGTACTTTTCGCAATGATCAAAATGATACTTCATCACATCTTGCCGTAGTAGAAACCAACGATTGGTCCAACCAAAATTACAATATCAATCTCAAACACGCATTTTCAAAAAATAGTACATGGTCACTTGATGGAGATATTTTGCACTTTTCCAATGATGGATTTACCGACAATACTGTCCAATTCCGACAAGGGGATAACATATATGGGAGGAGTCTCATCGGCACCACCAAAAATACACCTTTTGACATCAAAGTGCTAAAGTCTGATTACATACATACGATTGGACAGACCAAATATTCGGTGGGAGCTAAGATGACCCAAACAGATTTTACAAATGATATAGATGTAAAAGTCGATGGTACTACACTGAGTGAATTTGCAAGCGCTGGAAAATTTAAAGAAAATATTTTAGCATTTTATACCACAGCAGACTTTAAACCCACCGACAAAATAGCCATCAATCTGGGTGTCAGATATGAAGCGACCACAGCGGAGTTTAAGGAAAAGGATGAATCCATTTACAATAAAAAGTACCAAAATTTATTTCCTTCAGCATTTATAAGTTACCAGCTTTCTGACAATTATGGTATCAATTTCCAGTATAGTAAACGAATAGAAAGGCCAGCTTTTTCGGATATTTCATCATTCATACTCGTGAATGACCCCAATTTTATCTTCAGTGGAAATGCATTACTACAACCTTCATTTAGTAACAATTTAGCAATAGGTTCTCGATTTCATAATCTTAATGTACAGCTGCAATATAGTTACACGGATGAAAACATATCAAGACACCAAATGAAATATGATCCCATTACCAACATCATCACTAGGAGACCAGAAAACCTAGACTATAGTAAAAACATCACCTTATCAGCTAGTTTTCCCATAAATATTACAAAAAATTGGCAAAGTAGATGGTACGGAGCATTTCTTTATATGGATATAAAAGATAAAAATGGAGTGACTTATACGAGACCATCTTTTCAGACCAATATGAACCATACCATCACTTTACCTGCCAAAACTTTGATAGACTTAAATGCCATGTATTTCCACAAGATGCAGGATGGAATGCGCACGGTAAATCCTTTGATCAATATAAACATTGCCTTCAAAAAACAATTGCAAAATCAGGGCATACTGACCCTGGGAGTAGATGATGTATTCGACACATTCAGATTTGGTGATGAAGC
>JBATLS010000070.1:0-1503 GCA_049289435.1 Saprospiraceae bacterium
ATGAGATTTGATAATGTTTTAGCTGTATTATTAGAGACTGGCCAGCTGACATCGAGATACTATCTTCACAGCACCATCAGTCCACCTGAGACAGGTCTTATCATCACTACGCATTTGGATGAGCGTACAACTACTATCCGTTTTGCTTCGGAGCAGGAGTATTTTTTATAAGATAGCCTTGGTCTGTGACCAGGGCTATCTTATAATGGCATTGCAATTTTCAATTGCAATCTAGACGAAAGCCCAAAATCAGAACTGAAATGAATTGAAGGAAAATTTATTTGATTATAATTCAATGTGTAAAGTTCCCAATATCAGAACTTTGATATACCTTTGCATGATGCGAATAATTTCAAAACGCACATTAAGGGAATTTTGGTTAGCCTATCCAGAAGCTGAAAATCAACTTCTTGGATGGTACAAAATGATGGGTACAGGCCAATTTTATAGTTCCAATGATATTTTAGATTCATTTCCCAATAGCAGATCGATTGGAGCGAACCGATATGTATTTAAAATTAAAGGAAATCAATATCGTTTGATCGTTAAAATCAACTTTGATTTACAGACTGTATGGATAAGATTTGTCGGTACACATAGTCAATATGATGCAATTGATGCACTAAACGTTTAAAATAATTTTATAATGGATTGGAAAATAATAAAAACAGAATCGCAATACAAAAAAGCATTGGCTAGATTGGAAGAAATATTTGATTGCAAAAAAGGAGATACAGAGTTTGATGAAGCTGAATTATTAGTATTGTTGATTGAAAAATACGAATTTGAAACAGAGCCAGTTTTCAGAAGTCCTGATCCCATTGAAGTTATAAAATACAAAATGGAGTCCAATGATTTAAGAAATAAAGATTTAGTAGAAATCATTGGTAGCAAAAGTAAGGTTTCTGAAATTCTGAATAGAAAGCGCAGGCTAACTCTGGATATGATCAGGAAGATTAGCAAAAGCTTGCATATCCCAGCTGAACTATTAATAAATGAATATGAAGTAACCCATTGACAATTTTGAGTTATTTTGAAGATCGCAGAAAACCTTGATCATGATACTGTATTTTAATGGCATTGGAATTTTCAATTACAATCCTAATTAATCAAAAAAAGGCCCTGCACCAGCGTCCAGAGCCTTACCCATGCAAATAACCAAAACCGATTGTCTTAGCGTCCCGCTAAGATGACCTATTATCAGGCATCTTGCCTGAACCATTGGCATCCCCAGACGGCCAAACTTTATGCAATCCTTTCGACACCCCAAAACTGATGATTGCTCTCACGCATGCCAATATGCCAGTTTTCAGAATATCATTATAGATATTTAGGTTTATGTTAAATCCAATGCAAAAAAATTTAAGCTACGGTAAGATGTGAGCATATTTTTGTGAATACATTTGCAGCCATCGGTTGGAAAAAATGGCGTGGCTGCAATATGCCTGCTTTTTTCTTAGTGTTTCTTACTGGTTTTTACTACCAATAATTATTCATAACTCC
>JBATLS010000071.1:0-4179 GCA_049289435.1 Saprospiraceae bacterium
GTCTCCAGTTTCGAGATTTGACTGTCAATGACAATAAGAATTTTCTGAAGGTGTTCATTTTTATATTCGTAATAGTGATGGTAGTGATTGCTGCTTTATTGATAGACAGAGCCAATATAATGTAAGAAAACTGGACTTCTCGCAAATTAAATCCAGCTCTATTAAAATCATGCTTTTTTTAGAATGGCCACTGGCTTTAGCCAAAAAATGGTTCTGTTTGGCTATAGCTTATGCCAATGGATATATATTTTTTCATATTATGCGATTCCAAAACATTATTTGACTATTTTTTGAACCAGAGTCTGGAGTTCTGAAATTATTTGATTCATAATGTATTTTTTCATATACTATCTTTTTTCATATCTACTATTTTTCTCACCTTTGAACCCTATCATTTAAAAAATACTCATGGATTCAAATATCAAATCAATCATAAGCACCGCTCTGCAGGCATACAAATCAAATAATGAGCTATACCAATCGGCACTAAAGATCTATCAAGAAGGCAATATCACCTGTATTTGGCATGGGGTGGACGAAGATGGATTTGTGATAGATATGCCGGGGTCAGAAAATGTGGAAGTAACCTTGCGATTTCCCGAAGGTGAGATAACCATGCCCGACGAAGTAGATAAAGTATTCGTAGCACTATTGATGTGGTATTACAATGAATATACGGTAGAGACACTGCCTGAAATGCAGGGAAAAATATACACCCGAGAAGGTATGATGGCGCGTGTGATTGCAGAGAGAAAAGAAAAAAGCGATAAATCTACCTATAGGATTGTGGCTGGCAAGTATTATTACGGAGAGCATACTTTGTATAATGAGCGAAACGAAAGGTTTGGAATCACACTTTGGAATATTGAAAAAAACCAAGGCTACATTGACAACATAGATTGGAAGACCAATAAGTTGGCTACCACCAAACATATCATTCACCTATGTGATTATATGAAGACACATCCTGAAATTTTTGCTCACTTGCCCAAAGTATCCCCATTTTTGGAGCTGACCCTTGATCCACTCCAGGATTATAATTTTACATGGAAATATACAGGACAGATCAGTACCCATCAGAGCGAAGTGCTGAGTGATTTTTTTGGTGAAAGTGAGACACACATATCGATAGAGCAACTGGCAACTAAAGTGGCACGACTCAGGTCTCTGGAAGGTACAGAAGGCATCATCATCAGGCCAGAAGTATATTATAAACTGTCAGAATACTTCGATCAGCTCCTCATCTCCAAAATGGATAATGATACCGCTGACCTTGATTTTTCTAAGATCAATGTCGATTTGTTTCCGTATCAAAAAGAAGGTGTGAGATTCTGTCTCTTCAAAAAGGCTGCCCTCATAGCCGACGAAATGGGACTAGGTAAGACGCTGCAAGCCATTGCTATTGCCATGATGAAGCGCGAGTATTTTGGGTTTACTAAGACGATGATCATTTGTCCATCATCTGTAAAGTATCAATGGAAGGCCGAGATTTTAAAATTTACTGGCGAAGAGGCTTTAGTGGTGGAAGGTTTTCCGGGCGATAGAGCCATTCAGTATAAGAGTGAAGATCATTTCTTTTTTATCACCAACTATGAGACTGTGATGCGAGACAAAGTATTCATTGATGATAGTGGTTTTAGTTTTATCATCCTCGACGAAGCACAAAAAATAAAAAATTACGAGACCAAGGTATCATCAGCCATCACCTCACTCAAAAAGGAGCACGGATTAGTACTCACTGGCACACCGATAGAAAACAAACTAATCGATTTGTATGGCGTCATTTTGTTTTTAGATAAATACAAAGTAACCCCACTTTGGGAGTTTTCTTACCAGCACTGTATATTTGACAAACAGAGCAAGAACAAAATCAATGGATATTACAACTTACTCAATCTCCGTCAGAAAATCAGTGATATCGTCATCAGGAGACAAAAGAAAGATGTACTCAGCCAACTGCCATCGGTGATCCAGAAAGACATATTTATCTTTTTGACTAAACCACAAGCTGAAATTCATGCCCGTATGGGTCAACGCCTTTCATTTTTGCTTGGTAAAAAATTCAAAACACCCTTTGACTGGGATGAGATCATGATGATACTTACCAATATGCGCAGGGTGAGCAATTCGACCTACCTACTGGATAAACAGTCCAATTTTTCAAGCAAGTTGGTAGAACTTGAAGTCATATTGAGAGATAGGCTAAACATTCTCGAGGGCAATAAAAAAGTCATCATTTTTTCAGAGTGGTTGGATAGTTTGTACTTAATCGAACAATTGCTCCAATCTCTCAAGGTAGGATATGTAAAACTGACAGGCAGTGTTGCTGCAAAAAAGCGGGGTAATCTCATCAAAGCTTTTCAGACCAAAGATGATATTCAGGTATTCTTATCTACAGAAGCTGGAGGCACGGGACTCAATCTCCAATTTGCGGATACACTCATCAATTTTGAATTACCATGGAATCCTGCCAAAAAGAACCAAAGAATCGGACGTATAGACCGTATAGGCCAGGAAAGCAAAAAACTACATGTCTTTAATCTGATTTGCCGCGATTCTATTGAGATCAAGATTGCCTCAGGTCTTATCCTGAAGCAAAACCTTTTCGACAGTGTACTCAATCATGATAATAATGAGGATATGGTCGATTTTTCCAACGAAGGTAGGGCTCAGTTTATCAAGATGCTCGAAGAGATGTTTGATCTGGACGAAAACGGTATGTTTAAGAATATGGCCCCTGATGAAGACATTGAGCAAACAGAGGATAGTATCTCTGATGGTATGGATGTTACTATAGGGGAAGAGAGCGAAGAAAGAGCTACCACAAATGCCGAGGGTACTCCATCACCCGAATTCGAAAAACTAGAGCAAGTGCTCTCCAAAGGAATGGAATTTCTCTCGGGTCTATTCGAGATGAGTACAGGTCAAAAGCTCGGCGGTACCGATGGACATACGATCAAAGTTGACAAGGAAACAGGGGAAGTGACCCTTAAATTTAAGATGAAATTTTAGACAAGGTCATTTAATAGGTAAATCCCAAGGATTGTTTTCTCGCAGGAAGTATATCCAAATAGTGAATTAAGTCTATGTGATAGATCAATTTTTTTTCCTTCTTTTTCCTAATGGACTCTTTGGGTCTTCTGGCTGCCCAAATGTGATGGGAATAGTATAAAGTACAGCTACATTTTTTCCTGCCGATGTACCCGGAACCCAAACCACTCCATCCAGATGCATTTTTTCTATGACCGCCATTGCGCTTTCGCCACATCCATCACTTTCATCTCTTTGGATGATTGCATTGCATATACCGCCATAAGGATTAACCACAAAACTAATGATCACCCGGCCTGCTTTGCACCCTTCCTGATATTGCAAATGAGCGTTTATGTAATTCATCAGTTTTTCTTTACTGCAAGCATCTTTCTTATCATTGGACTTCAGATTTTCGCATCCGGGAAACCGTGGCATTGTTTGCACTAATTTAGAAATTTCGCCTTCCCACTTTTTAGTAGATTGAGCATCTGAATTTAGTAAGATTCCGATTGATATGGCAATAAATAGGATGGTTGTTTTCATGAAAATTATTTTTGTTTCTTTTGACTATATGTGAGTTTCTCAAACAGTGAAATTGTTTTCAATCCCATTTGTAAAAGTAATTTTAAATTGTTTACTTATTTAATTTTTAAACGAATTATTTTTATACAATAATATAACGAATGTTACGTTATATGAATTAAAATATAGTTACATTTACTTTAAATATTAAATATCATGACCCTCAATCCACGCGAAGAACAAATAATGGATATATTCTGGAGACTCGGTAAAGCATTTCCCAAAGAAATAGTCGAATATATCCCTGAACCTAAACCTCCGTACAATACCATACTCTCCACCATCAGAAAACTCGAAAAAGATGGTTGGCTCACTCATCAGGTCTTCGGAAAATCGCATCAATACCAAACTGTCATAGGCAAAAAACAATTTAATACATCGGTATTTCAGAAGCTTTATCATCAATACTTAGGTGGAAGCAGTACATCATTGCTCTCCCACTTTATGGAAGAAGAAAAAATTGATATTGACGAGCTGGAAGCATTGGTAAAATCACTAAAATCCTGACATGGCGCTTACTGAATTTTTCATTGACCCTATGATATTGCAATACCTGTATAGGTC
>JBATLS010000072.1:0-2164 GCA_049289435.1 Saprospiraceae bacterium
TTTGATCAGGCTGAAGAACAATTGGGCAAAGAGAGCCTCGGTGGTGCCATCTTCAGGGCAGAAATTGACAAGACGCATCCAGTAGCTTTTGGATATCAGGATAGCACTATTCCCATATATAAAAACAATACGATATGGCTGCAACCGAGTGAAAATCCTTACTCCACTATCTGCAAATACACACCCAATCCACATATAGACGGATATATATCTGCCAAAAATCTTCAGGAGTTTATGAAGCAGTCTGCATCTTGTGTGGTAAGTCAGGTTGGTCAGGGGAGAACCATCTTGTTTGCGGACAATCCTCTATTTAGAGGGTCGTGGTACAGTACAGATCGTCTATTTACCAATGCTGTATTCTTTGGCTCTTTGATCAGGGTACCAAGTCGGGGTGGCTTTGGAGAAGATGATGATGATTGATAAAGGGCATATTGGATATAAAATAAAGAGTATTTTAACACAGCTGACAAAGTCGATTACTTTTATGAAAGGGGCTAAAGGCCTAATTGCAATTGTGAATCTTTTGGTTGGTATCATGATATGTGGCATTGGTTGCAAACCGACATCAAATGGACAGACTCCAACAAATATCGATCAAACTATTGACCAATCATCAGTAGATTCAACAGTTCAGTTGCTATCAGTGTACAAAATGGAAAATGGTGCCTACGTAGTGCCGTGGCAGTTCTTGATGAATGTGCATTTTGAGGAGAAGTACAGTGATACCATGGGAATGGAAGTATCGTTGCCTATCTTCAACGATACGCTGAGGGTGTTGGATGGAAAAACGGTAGTGGTAGAAGGTTTTTTCATCCCAGTCGATGAGACGGGCGATGAGAAAATAGTCATCTTGTCAGCTTTTCCTTTTTCGCAATGCTTTTTTTGTGGCAAAGCTGGCGTAGAATCCATCATTGATATCCTATCGACTACCAAACTGCCCAGGATGAAAGTGGATAGTAAAATAAAATTTAAAGGCAGGCTAAAGCTCAACCGCGATAATTTCAATTATCTCATCTATGTACTGGAAGAAGCTGAAATGGTTAAATAATTGGATATCTGATGGAAGTTTTTACTGAATAATAACATCCATTCATAATCTTGCAAGAATCTCAGCTTTTTTGGTATCAAATTCAGCTTGAGAGATGAGATCATTCTCCAACAATGTTTTTAACTTCTGTAGTGATGCTAAAGGGTCTTCTGATATATTTTGTGGATTATTTTGAGTAGCTCCAGGTGCCACATTGACGTTGCCGGCGGCAGCACGTTTTTCTTCCAGTTCTCTTTGTCTGCGCAATTCTCTGTGTGTTTCTTCCAGTTCCTGTGCTACCGTATATAGTTTTCTGGCCTGAGATTTGGGCAAATAATCTATTTTGTTGATCTGTTTTAGCACTGTTTTTATCGTAAATTCGGCACCTAAAATTCCTTCTTTCAGATGGCAGTCAGCGATGTCTTTCCATAGATAATCCTGAAACTCCATAGAAAAACCCAGATTTTTGGGACGGCAAAATATGACCCTTTTGTTGGTCAATGCCACACAGTCGGGCGAAAAATTGATGGCTGGCTTTTGTTGTACAGCTATGTAGTGTACCTCTTCACCACTCATCAATATCCCATCCAATACTCCTACCACCTTTTCGATGGCCACAGGATCCTGGTCTTCATTCAGGAACTTCTTTAATTGGTCTATCATTTTATATTTTTATTTTGAGTAATCAGAACATCCAATGTTTCTTATTGAAACCAAAGATGGTTGGACATTATTGTTGAAATACATTTTCGTTACAAATATAAACCTTATTTTTGGTTATTCATATCGCTGGATGGGGAATCGTGTGCAAAACATATTGCACAAATTTGGTAATTTGACACGCTACCCTTGCCTGACGCCGAAGGCCTTAAGATTTGCATTTTAATTAAAAAATCGTATTATATTTATTATTATGTATTACAATAGTAGGTCTGGGAAGTGTTGAAAAATGTTAAATTTGTGGATAAGTTGAGACAAAGTGCGGCAAATTAGTTTGTAGGATAGATAGCATCTATTGCCTGTTTTAGAGTATGTTTAAAATTCCATCATTTGTCTGCAAGCGGCAAATTTCATTTTATACTGCGTTATATTTTTCGTTGTAACTACCAGTTACGACTGCAAAATATACCTTGTCTA
>JBATLS010000073.1:0-2236 GCA_049289435.1 Saprospiraceae bacterium
TTACTACACAAGCCCTGTTCTATAAAATTACACGTACAATATCGGAAACTGTTTAAGTCCTCCTCCCCGTGGGCAAACACGGGCAGACCGTTGTCTATATACTGCACTATCCCATCTTTGGTATAATAGCCCAAACAAGATGATATCAATATTGCCTCTCGTGAAAATATGGGGAGTTGTAGCTGCATAATGTTATATTTGTTTTGGTAGGACAAATATAAAAAAAATCGCAAACCAATTTTGAGAATGCAACCCCTAAATCCCTTATTCTATGGATACGGAGTCTGGTGTTCTGACTTTGCAGTTTTTCAGCCATCTTTGATGGTTCTTGCGACATCAACCAATCTATCATACGCTTATTAGCCCAAAGATTGTATCGTGCAAAATCAAGTGCCAGTTTCTGAACATTCATATGATTCATTTTTTATAATGATTAAGCTCCCTATATGATTCCTTCATCAGCAAAACTATAATAGCTGTTTTCGGCAATGATTATATGATCAGATACTGTTATGTCAAAGAGTTTGGCAGCTTCCTTGATCTGTTGAGTAACACTGATATCTAGAGTTGAAGGTTTAAAGCTGCCCGATGGGTGATTATGGCAGAGTATGATGACAGATGCTTGATGTTCTAGTGCCGCTTTCATTACTATTTTGGGATCAACTAATACTGCCGAAACTCCTCCTCGACCCAAAAAATGTTTATGGATGATTTTATTGGATCTATTACAGTACAAGACCCAAAACTCTTCATAGGGAAGATCAGCTACCAAAGGATATAGAACATTGAAAGCATCCCTGCTACATGTAATCCTCACTTTGTCAGTGGGCTCCGATGTTTGCCTCCTTCTCCCCAACTCTAGTGCGGCGATGATATTGATGGCTTTGGCCTCACCGATGCCTTTATATCTTTTGACGAGATCATGAATGGAGATTTTCCCCAGCTCATTGAGGTTGTTTTGATGATCGTGGAGAATTCTTTTGCTGAGTTCCACGGCTGATTCGCCTATAGACCCAGATCCCAGGATGATGGCCAGCAATTCAGAGTCAGATAAATGTTGCCTACCTTTAGAAATCATCTTTTCGCGAGGTCTGTCATCAGCGGACCATGTTTTGATAGAATTGAGTTTGTTTATTTCATTGGACATAGGACTTACAATATTCCTGATAGAAGTTAATGTTTTTGTATCGACAGAGCACCGCCATTCATACAAAGATAATAGGCTTGTTTATAAAATCAAGCTAATGAAGGGATTTATAAAATTTTTACTAATGATGTACTTTGTTGAATTGATACTACACTGGTGTAAAGTTACAAATCAAATCTTTAATATAGCTTTTGTGAATATCATGCTTTGCTCCTTATAGACATCAAGATAGTGCAGTCCAGGAGTCAAATTTTGCAAGGATAGTTCCCAACTTTGGTGGTCTTGTTCAATCAAGATTGTTGATTCCGTGGAGACTGTTCTGCATATCATATCCGTGATTTTAATTTTGACATCTAAATGCTCTCCGAGAGTCAATATATAAATAATAACTCGGGTTTGACACTACAAATTTGGTACAAATGTTATATGTTTCGCACAATATATCAGGTATCGGAGATGAGGCAGAATACCTATTGCCACGTAATATTGTTTTGTATCTAAAAATTTATACTTTTAATTTGTTGATATACTCAGGTGAAAAGCAAACTAACATGGCAGGCCCGCCTGTACGGGCAGGCCCGCCTGTACGGGTAGGCCCGCAGCAGACTGAATCATCAGATCTAATAAAGAACTGCAAATGGGTGGCATAGAATCTATTAATAATTTTACTCCTAATTTGATCTGATTTTCATTACTTTTGTTTTATGCCAGATAGCATCAATAACATACATGACAAATTTGTCAGGGAATCCTTTTCTGACCCTGCGAGGGCAGTTGCTTTCTTTGAGTGCTTCTTGCCCAAGGAGATGCTCGAAGAACTAGATATATCGGGTGTATCCCATTTTTGCATTCATTGATAGCCAATTTCTTTTTAGCTCCCTTGAGGCCCGCCTGCTGCGAAGCGGGCAAGCCCGCCTGCCCCGTAGCGGGCAGGGATGGGGTAATCTAAAAAGAAATTTTATAAAAGTGAAATTTTGGGATACACCCGATATATCTACCCTAAAAGTACTGCAAGAATCCTACATGAATGAACAGTTGCAGGAGCATTTCTCTGATCTGGTCTTTGAAGTCGCTCTCCGAGATCATCCC
>JBATLS010000074.1:0-4665 GCA_049289435.1 Saprospiraceae bacterium
GTGTTTGATAATGAATTTTAGAAGTACGAAGTACGAATTACGAATTACGAATTACGAATTACGAATGACGAATGACGAATGACGAATGACGAATGACGAAATACGAAATACGAAATAGGAAGTACAAACAAATAAACAAATAAACAAATAATCCTTATCAACCTAATCCCTAATCCCTATTTCGTCTTCAACTGATTTAAAATCTCTGCGACTGCTCTTTCGATTTGTGGATCATGATCATTTAACCTGTCCTTGAATGTTTGGGGTACGAAAATATCAGGAGTAACACCCGTTTTCTCCAGGTTTTGCCCATCCAATGTATAGCAACCCCACGACGGAAGTCTGTAAAAAGAGCCATCTACCAAACCCTTTCCGGAAGTAAATATGATCCATCTGTAGGTTTCCGTACCGATGATTTTCCCAAGACCCAAAGACTTAAATCCGCTCGCCGTCATCTCTGCATCACTTAGAGATTGCTCATTGATGAGAAGTACGATCGGCTTGGCAGCAGGGCCAAAATTGGGTTGACTGGTCAGCGCACCTTCTCTATATTTCCATTGCAGATAGGGCTTTTGACTCAAAAATGACAGTACCTTGTCATGTACATTACCTCCTGTATTGTATCTCAGGTCAAATATCAATGCATCTTTTTGATAAAAATCCTGGGTCATATCTATATAGAATTTTTCGAATTCCGGATTGGTCATATTGCGCATATGGACGTATGCAATCTTCTGTCTGCTCATCTCATCCACTTGCTTCTGATTGCGATCCACCCACTCTTCGTATATATCACTGACCATACTTCCTGTGCTGACTGGATGAATCATGGCAGTGACGAACTCGTTACCCCTTCTGAAGGTCAAAGTCAATTCCTTGCACAATTCAGGACCAGTAAAATAGATGTCTCTGTTTGCATTGGCGTCGACGGTCTCATCGTTTACCCTGACCAATACATCCCCCTGTCTGATTTGGACGTCGTGCTTGTCTGATGGCCCGCGTGCGATGACCCTATTTACTACATATGGATTTTCATTATCAAAAATGATCCCTATATTGCTGGTGATATTTTTATAAAACACCTTCTCTTCATTGCCCGATGACGAAAATCCAGTATGCGACGAGTTTAGCTCGCCCAGCATATCCTGCATCAATTCTTTATAATCAGTTCTGGAGTTTACAAATGGCAAAAACTGGCTGTAATACGCTTGGAGTTTATCCCAATTGGCTCCATGATAATCTTCGCTATAAAAGTTCTCCCCTACTCCAGCCCAGGTTTCATAAAACATCTGATGGAATTCGTCCGATATATTTCTAAAAAAAGTAAAAGACATATCTATTGATTCAGATTTGCTGATGTCTCCATTTAGCTTTTTTATATTGCCACCGGTAAGGATAAAATGTTTACCATCTACAGACACTATATCAACACCTCTGGTATCTTCGATTTTTTCAGTTTTGGTAGTGCCAAATGGCTCAAAGACGGTTTTCCACATTGCGGATTTGCCTTCGTCATGGTTTGAAATATACAGTACTGTGGTTTTATCATCCTTTTGTATGATATACGGACTTCGTTGCTCTCCAAAGTTAGGCCCTACTGCTTCCATGCGCTCCATAAATCTCTCTGCATCTATGCTGACCGAATCCTTTGATGCTTTTTTAGTTATGGATTTTGAAGAGTCGCCCTTAGCCATGTCACTATTTTTGACGGAAGTCGAGTCTTTCGTATCTTTCACCCACAACTTATCAAATTTTTCCATCCTGAATGGATCATCGGCTTTAGTGGTCGGTATTCGAAATAGTTTTACATTTTGACTACCGAATGGGTAATTGGGCTGAAACCTGTCAGATGCAAAATAAATATACTTGCCATCAGGAGACCATCTGGCACTTGATTCTGTGACTCCAGTATTGGTCAGATTGGTGATACTACCATCTGAAAGTCTGCGTATAAATATATCTTTTTCGAAATTTCGGTATGCCCCATACATCACATAAGTATCATCAGGTGAGAAGCTAGGTTCTTCACTTTGGATGGCCCAAAACTCATCTTTAAGCAATGTCTTGACGGCAAATGATGGTAGATCCATGATTTTAAGTTCGCTGCGGCCACTGACATAAATGGCTTTGGTTCGCTTACTATTTAGGCTCAAATGCCGGTTGCTCTGTTTATCATTGGTCAATTGTTGTGCTACACTCTTTCCGTCACCAGCTATAACAAACCAATTGGGATATCCACCCACCGTCTGACTAAACATCACCTTTTGATCATCGATCCATTTGACCTCCTGTACCCGACCGTCTTTACTGGTCTTTAGTTGTTTGATAAATTTCCCTTCGATATCAGAGATAAACAACTCGCCTCTGGAAGCAAAAGCCATTTTTTTTCCATCTGGAGATACATCAAAATGAGTGATATTGCCCTTGATCTCAAATTCCTGATCCTTGGGTAAGGTAAAATTGCGCGATGCTTTCAAAGGAATTAAGCTCGATATCCGGGTGCTGATATCATACACCCACAATTGATAATCTTTCTCAAAAACCACCTTTTGACCGTTTGCGCTCACCCGTGGATGTTTGATAGATACATCAAAAGTAGTGAGCATTTTTTTCACTCCATTACTATTGCTAAATAGATTGTATTGCCCTTTTATTTCGTCAGATGCATAATAGATCACGCCTTCGCTATCTATACTTGTCCACATATCTTTGCCGGGATGGTCTGTATATTTTTTGTACACTCCAGTCTTGGGGTGATAGCTCTGTATCTCGGGGTTGTAAGCACCTTTATATCCTTTGCGGAATGCCTGACTATCACTTTCGCCAGTGTCATTAAAAAATATCTCGCCGGACGGACTGATCGCTATGTTGTGCAATCGATTGAAATAATGCGGGAATATCCTTTTGGGCGTACCACCTTCTTTAGAGATACTAAATACCGTACCTTGATTTTGGGACGAATTTTTAAAATAAATCATCTTCGAATCCCAAGACCAGCATTCTACAAGGTCAGGACTATCGTGATAGGTCAATTGTTTGATATCACCACCTTCCATACTTACTACAAATATATCCGGATTGCCGTATTGATTGGATGTAAAAGCCAAACATTGTCCATCAGGAGAAATAATCGGACGTGTTTCTATCCCAGTCATAGCCGTTATTCTTGCTGATTGACCAGTAGCAACATCTGTTTTCCAAATGTCCCCTTCGTAGCTATAGACTACGAATTTGGCATCAGGGCTCAGGCATGGATAAGTAGCAAAATATACATCTTGAGATATTGATTTTCCAAGTGCTATTGCAAAGATAAAAATAGTAAAAAAAAAGGTTTTGATATTCATCGTGCTCAGGTATATTAGGTTAGAGATGGTAAGGTAAAAAAAAAGTTGGAAAAGGGTAAAATGTATTGGTAGAAAATAAGAGTATGTTTAAATTTTCATGTTTGAGCGAAAGCGAGTAAATTTAATTTTAGACAAGGTATATTTTGAAGTCGTAACTGGTAGTTACAACGAAAAATATAACGCAGTATAAAATGAAATTTGCCGCTTGCAGACAAATGATGGAATTTTAAACATACTCTAATGGTCAAATTCTCTTTTGTGCCGTACCTTACACTTCTCAAGGTATCGTTCAGGATTACAAAATTACAAATATATTTTTGTAATCCTGTCCTACTCTTCTGGGGGTTGAAACACAAATACATTGATAGCCTCCGACATCATTTTTGAGCTAAATATTCTCTGGCAGTTAAAACGGGGATTTTTGAGTTTTTAAAGTCTTTTTTATTTCGTGTGATGATCACATCGATTTGGTTTTCTATGGCCGAATAATACTGAAGTCCATCTTCAAAATCTGGAAAATTGTCGTCACTCAATGCTAATTCTGTTATTTTGTCATCCAAGGTTAGTAATTCTACAAGAACTTTAAATTTTCTCAAAATTTCTCTCGCTTCCTTTGGTGATTTTAGTTTTGTGAGTATATAATTCGTATTCGCAAACGTTAATGTTGAAATCGCAAGCTGTATGTCCTTTTTGTCTGCACGAGAAAACAAGTCAGCGGCCTCATAATAGAAATTTTCTCTTTTTGACAGAAGGTCTATAATTATATTTGTGTCAATCAGAATTCTGCTCATTTGTATTTTTCTATCAGGTAGTCCACATAAGCATCTTTCACATCAATATTGTCATCTATCGAGATCACTCCACTCAAACTTTCTACCAGAGGAGTGATGCTGTCAACACTTTTTTTTCTTTTTGTAAGTGCCAATAAATATGATTCGACTAGTTTTGATAAGCTGATATTGTTAAATTTAGCATATTCCTTTGCACTTTCTATGACAGCATTATCGAGACTTAATGTGAGTTTCTTGTCCATAAATTTATATTTTACGTACAAATATATAATATTACTACGTAAACTTTATGTATTTTTTGATCTATTTTTTAGTTATGGATATCATCTTTGTTGGGGTAGTTTATTTGGTGATAGCCAGCTAAAATTCAGCCCTCTGGACTTCAGTTCCATAAAATAATCAGTTAATGCAATTGTTTCGCAAATAATGAGAATGGAAAAAGTTTAAAACACCAGCTTCATCTACAGCAATATTGACTCATTTTTTTTTGCTAATAAATGATTAATTCTTTTTTACTCACTGTTTTTATC
>JBATLS010000075.1:0-5847 GCA_049289435.1 Saprospiraceae bacterium
AGGCCATCAGTCAGCAGTGCCAGATCAAAATCGGTGTCACTTCCTTTTACCTTTGTTTGGCGGGTCAATGCTTCTATGATATCAGTCGATATGGAATTACTGTCAAAAAGAAGTCTTCCTATCAGTGTGCTTTTTCCATCATCTACATTGCCGGCGGTAAAAAATCTTAATAATTTCATGCAAAAGGTTTTATATTTTATTTAGAAATATCCGTTTTTCTTCCTATCCTCCATCGCAGCTTCGCTGGTACGATCATCCATTCTGGTTGCTCCTCGCTCTGATATCCTTGCCGCTTTTATTTCATCGATGATATTTTCGATGGTATAAGCATTGCTTTCCACAGCAGCGGTACACGTCATATCTCCGACGGTACGATATCTTACTTTTTTCGATGCTATGATGTCATTTTCGTCCAGTTGCAAAAATGGATTGTGGGCCATCCATTGTCCACTATCAGTCAAAACTACTTTCCGCTCATGGGTGAAATAAATGGGGGGAAGCGCTATTTTTTCTCTTTGTATATATTCCCAAATATCCAGCTCTGTCCAATTGGAGATGGGGAACACTCTTACATTCTCCCCTTTATTGACCCGGCCATTGTATATATCCCAAATCTCAGGTCTTTGTTTTTTGGGATTCCATTGACCAAATTCGTCTCTGAATGAAAATATTCGCTCTTTAGCCCTTGCTTTTTCTTCATCTCTACGAGCACCACCAATGCAGGCATCAAAACCAAATTCTTCTATCGTGTCCAATAGTGTATATGTCTGCAGGGCATTGCGAGATGGGAATTTGCCACTGCCATCTTTGAGTTTTCTTTTTTGGATGGTATCTTCTACTTGACGTACGATCAGGGTCTCATTGATATCATTTGCCAGTTGATCTCTAAAAGTGAGCGTCTCTACAAAATTGTGACCCGTATCGATGTGTACCAATGGAAATGGAAACTTACCCGGTTTGAATGCTTTGCAAGCTAAATGGACAAGACAGATACTGTCTTTACCTCCACTAAAGAGTAGGGCAGGGTGATCAAATTGACCGGCCACTTCGAGTATGATGTGGATCGCTTCTGCTTCCAATTGATCAAGATAGTTATTGTACTTCATGCTGTATGTTTTATAAAATCTGAGATGAAATATTTATTTTGTTTGGGTGACGTGCAGCCCGCATTCTTTTTTGGAAGCATCTTCCCACCACCACCTACCTGCTCTGATATCTTCGCCTGCATTGACAGCTCTGGTACAAGGTTGACAACCAATACTAAGAAATCCTTCATTAAATAATGGGTTGAATGGCACTCTGTATTCCTCAATATACATCCATACTTGCTCATCACTCCAGTCAAGCAATGGATGGACCTTAGTGATTTGATTTGCTTCATCCCATTCTATTTTTTGCAAGCCGCTTCTACCCTGAGATTGTGCAGTCCGGATGCCTGTGATCCAGATAGTATGACCCGCTAATGCCCTTTTGAGCGGTTTGACTTTTCTGATTTCGCAGCATTCTTTTCTATTTTCTAGTGAATCATAAAAACTGAAAGGACCTTTTTGGCGCACCATTGCTTCCACTTCTTCAGCATCAGGAAAGTATATTTCTATGGGTTGTCGGTATTTTTTTAATGTGTTGTCGAGCGTCTCATAGGTCTCAGGATACATCCTACCAGTGTCCAAGGTAAATATTTTGATATTACATCGATGTCTGAATATCATATCAGTGATGACTTGATCTTCTATACTAAGGCTGGTAGAAAAAACTACTTTTTCATTGATATCATCACCCAATACTTTGAGTAGTTCCTTGGGATCTGTTAGACCAATAAGTTGCTCTTTTTGTATCATGATTTCAATCGCTTTTTATGATTTCGATGGTAAGCTGCTGTACCTTGTCATTCAGTTTTATTTGACACCCCAGTCTGGAATTTTCATATATGGCAGGCAATGATTCGAGCATATCCAATTCATCATTGGATGGTTCGGCAAGTGTGGGTATCGATGACTTTACCCTGATGTGACAAGTGGCGCATAGTGCCATCCCTCCGCAGGTGCCTTCTATAGAGTCATAGGCTTCGCTTTTGAGCAATTCCATGAGATTGATGCCGACATCATTGGGTACTAGCAGACTATGGGTCGTGCTATTGCTGATGATATCTAATTGTATCATATCGGTACTTGTGATGGATTTAGAAGCTATGGATTCCATTGACTGTGGTGTATTTCATGGTGTATTTGACGCCCGGGTTTATATATTGATATACAGAATGACTCATCAGAGCCGCTTCGTGAAATCCGCAAAGGATGAGTTTGAGTTTGTTTTTATAGGTATTGATATCTCCGATGGCCCATATACCGGGTATGTTGGTCGAATAGTCGTCTGTATTGACTTCAATGGCATTTTTTGTGATATTCAAACCCCACTGTTCCATAGGGCCAAGTTTTGGACTCAGACCGAATAATGGTATCAGGTAGTCTGTCTCCAGATAAATATCATCTTTCGATTTGGTATCTTGAAGGGTCACTCCATTGAGCTTGCCATTGCCACTGACGGATTTCAATTGGCTATTTAGTTGTAAGTTGATTTTTCCTGATCTGGCCAGCGTCATTACTTTATCCACACTGTCAGGTGCGCCTCTGAAGGATTCGCTCCTATGCACCAAAGTCACGTCAGAACACACCTCACTCAGATAGATGGTCCAATCCAATGCGCTATCACCGCCGCCTGCTATCACCGTTTTTTTGTCCCGGTATAGCTCGGGATCCAGCACCATATAGTTGACACCTTTACCATTTTCAAACCTGGACAAGCCTTCTACTTCCGGTTTTCTAGGTTCAAAACAACCTAGACCACCTGCGATGACCACAGCTTTTGCCTTGATTTCAGTACCTAAATTTGTGGTCAAAATAAAGTCTCTTTCCCCTTTTTTTTCCAATGATTCTATCCGCTGTCCAAAAGTATATTGGGGTTGGAAGGGTTCGGCTTGCTTGAGTAGATTGTCCACCAATTCTTGCGCTAATACCGTAGGATATCCGGGTATGTCATATATGGGCTTCTTTGGGTAAATCTCAGATAACTGACCACCTGGTTGTGGCAAATAGTCTATGAGGTGGCATCGCATCTTTAGCAATCCGGTTTCAAAAATGGCAAAGAGACCGACCGGGCCTGCACCTATAATGGCTATATCTGTTTCTATATTTGAATGCATAATGATATGTATAATTGATAAAATTATTTTTGAAAGTTAAAACAAAATCCTTTTTATGCTGAGTATAATTACGACGATAGCTACGAGTATCATGATGGTCCTCGCAGGCAACTTGCTGGTGAGCATGGCACCCAATGGCGCAGCTACGACACCGCCTAGTATCAAGCCAAGTATGACATTGATATGGGTCAAACCTATCATAGTGATGAATGTAATAGAGCTCGCTAAAGCCACAAAAAATTCTGTTAGATTGACAGAACCTATGGTGTATCTCGGTGCTTTGCCCTGAGCAATCAGCGTAGATGAGACAATCGGCCCCCATCCACCACCACCTATAGAGTCTAAAAATCCACCCGTGAATGCTAAAGGAAACAGTCTTCTGACCCTTTTTCTTATTTGGTCATCTTTTTTGAGTGCTTTTAGCAATATCACCACCCCCAAAAATAGTGTGTATATCGAAACCAAAGGTTTGACTATATCAGCATAACTTTCAAAATATGATAGCAAAAATGCCCCTAATATCGCTCCGATTACGCCGGGCAGCAATAAGTTTCTGAACAGTTTATTGTTAACATTTCCAAACTTCAGATGGCTGAGGCCTGATACGCCACTGGTGAATACTTCAGACGTGTGTACGCTTGCAGAAGCGGCCACCGGGCTGATGCCAAATGATAAAAGGACCGTGGTAGCTGTGATGCCATATGCCATACCCAAAGCCCCATCTATCCCTGTAGCCAGAAAACCTGCCAGGATAAATATCAGAATACTTTGGTCGATGTGGCTCATGAATAAAGTCCAAATGCTTGCAACCTCATGTTGAGGCACATAATTTCCAAAAAAATAACCAGTAACAAACAGCACAGGAAGCATAATAATCACCGACCATCTGATGACTTGACCTTTAAGATAATTTTTATTGTAATCTTTTTCGGTCAGACTGCCGGTAATCTTGTTTAGTTCTACCACTCTATCTCTGAATGAGCCTTTGAGATATGTTTTTACTTCTGCCAGATTTTCCAGTGTTTCATTGATCTCATCAGGAAAAGAATCATTCAAAACTTCTTTGACTCTTTTAGCTACGGTTGGGGACTTGCCATTGGTCGAAATAGCAATTTTTAATTGCCCCTTTCTGACTACTGATCCCAGGTAAAAATCACATAATGATGGTTTGTCAGCGGCGTTAATGAGTAAACCAGCATCTTTTGCATCTCTTCTCACTATCTCTGTCATAGATGGATCATCCAAAGCCGAAATCACTAAATCTACATCATCCAAATCTGTAAAATGATATGGTTTTCGAAGGAGGGTGATGGATTGATGTATCTCTGCTATATCTTCTATATCCGGATGGATGGATTTGGCGACGATTTTCACCTTGGTCATCGGACTATTTTGGATGACTGCTTGGAGTTTTTCAAGCGCCACCGTACCGCCTCCTACCAGGAGCAAATGCATTTGCTCCAGCTTTAGGAATATAGGAAATAGATGATTGGATGTTGTCATAAGGTAATTAGGCGACTACGGTTTGATATTGATGGACTAACTGTGCAGGATGATACAGATGGACTACTTCACCTATGATGATGATGGTAGCCGCTGATGGAAGGGCTTTTTTTGATTTTTGATAAATGTTGTCTATATTTCCGATGATCACTCTTTGATCTTCTTTGGATCCATTTTGGATGATGGCCACAGGTAGTTTTCCTTTGCCTTTGATACTAAAAAGTCTGGTGATCTGATCCAGTTTACTCATGCCCATCAATACGACTATCGTGGCATCTGATCCGGCAGCCTGACGGATATCTTTTGCTAAATTGCCTGACTGATCAGTAGCGGTGACTACCCAAAAACTCTCGCTGATGCCCCTGTGGGTCACTGGTATGCCTGATATTCCCGGTACTCCTGTTGCACTGGATATGCCGGGTATGATTTCTGCATGTAGGCCTGCTTTTCTGACATATTCCATCTCTTCGCCGCCTCTGCCAAATACAAATGGGTCACCACCTTTCAATCTGACTACATGGCCGTAAATCAGCGCATTGGAGACGATCATTTCGTTGATTTCATCCTGATCATACGCATGTTTCGATGCTCTCTTGCCGACATATATTTTTTTGCAATCTTTAGGAGCAAGGCTTAATATTTCAGTACCTACCAGTGCATCATACATGATCACATCTGCTGATTTTATGGCTTTCATGGCTTTGATGGTGAGCAGATCTGCATCTCCGGGGCCAGCACCAACGATACTTATTTTGGGTAATTTGTTCATACTGTTTGTAGGTTGATGGCGTTTCTGTAATGGACCGCACCTTGATAAAATGCTTTTGCTTCCTGTAGATATTTATCTGCAAAACCTGCCTCAGGTGTTTGTTTGTTTATTTGCAAGACGGTCTCTCCAAAATGACCATCTACCCAATTTTTATCATCTTCGATATGCCCATCAAATGCTGCAATAATACCATGGTGGGTATTGGTCTTTACATCTTTAACCAAGAGGATGGTTTTGGCAGTATTGATAAATGCTGCATAGCTGTAGTAAATCGAATCACCATACCTGTTTTCCTGGAGTGCTTCTTGTGCGAATTGAAGTTTTTCTTCGGATTCGAGAAATAGGGTAGCCACAAGATCGATGACCACACCTGCAC
>JBATLS010000076.1:0-3470 GCA_049289435.1 Saprospiraceae bacterium
GAAAATTCTGGGATATCTTCGTATTTTGCAAAACGTCTATAATTGAATAACTCAATACCTATGTTTGTGTTTTTGCGAATAGGGTAATAATATTTGAATTGCATGACTGTGCTTGATTCTCTTCCGATGGCATCATCTTTTACATAGTTTATCCATTTGTTATACATGGCCGTCACTCTTCCTATTTGCTTAAAATCGGCTAACCAGAATACTTTATTAACCAGCCCTCGACCGAAGACATAATTTCTGACATAATCCAGATTTGGATTTTGGTTTAGAAAAT
Source organism: Saprospiraceae bacterium (assembly GCA_049289435.1). Classification (GTDB taxonomy): domain Bacteria; phylum Bacteroidota; class Bacteroidia; order Chitinophagales; family Saprospiraceae; genus OLB9. The sequence goes on from JBATLS010000076.1 coordinate 284, forward strand.
CTACGACTTCTGAATTGGTGCTACCATATAGCATGATCCCTACATTGGCTGTACCTACAAAACTCCAATTTTTATACATTTTATAGAGTGAATAATCTGCCGTAACAGACATACCGCCGATCTTGAATATCTGATTATTCAGAAAATCATAGTGTCCCGATAGTGATAAAATCTGATCATTTTTAATGGTTTTGCGAAGCAAGTTAGCTTGTGAACTGATATTGAGCAATATTGGGTATTCGGCTTCACCAAGAGCAATGTCAGCCCATGCGCGCACTACAAAAGCATCAAAAGGTTTATATTTTCTACTGACATCAAATATATTACCATACACCAGTGAGTAATTGACATTGAGTCTGTTATTTACTGCATCATTATTCACATTTCTGAGTGGGATATTGATACCAGCCGACAGTTGAGATGTGATTGGAAAAATTTCTTGATCAGCTTTTGTAAATCTATCTTCGATATCCTGATACATCAGCCCATTGAGCCGCCCCATAGGATTGAGTGCTGTTGCTGCTACGTATCTGAGTCCTTTAAGTTTTCTATTTTTATGATTTCTCATCAGGTGTTTAGACAGTCGATGTGTCATTTCACCTAAATAAATGCCCCCCAATGTTGTGGTATTGATGTCAATTGAGCTTGGTTTTTCTGTCTCCCCGAAAAATTCCCATATCAGACTGCCACCTAAGGTATATGGAATACTTCCCCAAAAACTATTTCCAGTGGATCTTGAAGCATTAAAATATAATGAACCATGATAAGGGTGGGCGAAAAAATTGGTACCAAAAGGATCATTGTCCGGTTCGAATCCTGACTGTATATTTTCTTTCCATGATTTCCATGATACTTTGGCCCAATCTTCATCTTTGACATACACATCAAACCGATTGACCAATACATTGACCCCAATAATATCCAAAGCCGGTAAAAACCTATGTGATTTTTTGATCGTCAGATTTGATGATGAATCTATTTGACTATGAATAATAGATACCGAAAGGATAAGAAAGGTCAAAAGAGAAAATTTCATTTAATAATTTGAGTACGTTAATAAAAATTGCGCATCTGTTCTTTAGTAATAAAACCAATGCCAACCAAAGAAGTTGTTAATACACTATTTTCGCTTAAAGGATCAAATACTTTTGAAAATAAAGAAGGGGGCTCATCAAATTGAGGATGGGAGTTCGATGTGATTATAGAGGATGACTGTGACATATTTTGTAAAATATATACTTGAAAAAACAAGCCCATTGTGACTCGCACAATGGGCATCGCCAGATCATCAAATCGCTAAAAAAGAAATCCGGCTGTAAATTGAATATTAAAATTTTTAGTATCGTTGGCCAAAAATGTTTGGGCTGGAGTAGTTATACTTTCTGATTCTACATTAGAAAGTCCTCTGGTGATCCGGGCATCCAACAAAAGATTTTGGAGTTGTAATGATGCTCCGGCAGCCAGTCCAAAATCCCACTTATGGAATGCATCTCTCTCATCATAGGTGGCAAATACATTCCCCTGGCTGTCATTGTACTCATACTTTGCATTGAGTAAGTAAGCAGCATATCCTCCACCATAGACCAGTAGGGGACTGTTAAAGAGTCGGATATTTAGCGTAAGGGGCAATTCCAAATAATCCAGATTGGCATCTACGTCAGTTGCGCCTACCATGTATTTGGCTCCTTTGCGTGACCATAATAATTCTGTCTGTACGGTGAGCAGTCCAGCATTTGATCGGTTGATCAGCCCTACTGTCCATCCATTTTTAGCATTAGTGTCTTTGATATGATCTTTATCCACTGCCAGGTTGGAAATGTTCAGACCTCCTTTGATTCCGAAGCTCTGTTGAGCTTCTATCTGACCGAATGTAATGATACAAACGATCAATGTCATGATTAATTTTTGCATAATAAAAATATTTTAATGTGTGTGTTGAATAATTATTGTGGCTGTAGTTTTACTACTTTTGTTTTATGTTCTTTAATGATGAGTGTCTGGTGCGGGTAAGGTATTTCGATGCCTTCATTATCAAACCTTTCTTTGATACTTTTGTACAATTGGTTTCTCATTTTAAATCCAGTCATATAGCTCGCACTCCATACCCATGCTTTGAGATTGACAGAACTATTCCCTAGTGAGATGACTTGTACATCGACTTTTGGTAACTCAAGTTTTTTTTCTTCTTCGGTCCTATTATCGAGAGAGTGAGGGTGAGCTTCGCAGGTTTCATTAATGATTTTTATTGCCAGGTCAATATTAGAGTCATAACTTATTCCAAACTCCAGCCATTCACAAATTTTGTATTCATTGAGATAGTAATTGACGATATTTTCTTTATTGATGATTGCATTTGGGATGATGACCCTCTTGTTCTGGAAATTATTGATGACGGTATGCCGAAGATTCATGTCTTCTACTTTTCCCATGATGTCGGTGCCGATTTTGACGATGTCACCGATACGGAAGGGTTTGAAAAAAGCAATGAATAGACCTCCTATTAAGTTGGAGATGCCTTCCTGTGCGGCCACCCCTGCGACCAATGCCAATGCACCTGCACTCGCACCTGCCGCAGTAGCCACATTTCTTAAGGCTGGTATGGCAATGGCAATCAGTATGATGCCAAACAAAAATATAAACGACGTTGACAAGTAACTAAGATACTTAAAAAGCGTTATGTCACCCTGATCTCGTCTTGATAAACGATCAATTTTATTTCGGAAATATCCTTGCGAAATAGCCAGCATCACTATGGTAATTGAAGCTACCAGCCCAAACCAAATGACTCTGCCCAGATTATTGTTGATGGTGGAATACATCGTTTTGTCCACAAAGAGATAACTCAACAAACCAATTCCGAAAGCCGTGAAAAATATGCGTGACAATTTTCTAAGGGATATAAAAACAAGCTCATACTCCTTTCCTTTTTTCCACTTTCGCTCAATAAATCTCAGTGTTTTTACCGAAATGAATACCAACATAGAAGTGCAAATGACTACAATTAAAGCCCAAGTGACTTCTTTATGATCAGTTATGAATTGTAACATGAGTTTAAGTTTAAATTTATTGAAATCAACATCTTAAAATTTACCCAATACATGAAGGGGAATTGAAGATATTAATCGATAAAATTCTAAAGGATTTAAAATTCACTAAAGAAAAGAGAGCACTAGACATCTCATCTCAA
>JBATLS010000077.1:0-12362 GCA_049289435.1 Saprospiraceae bacterium
CATGCCACAGGCAGACAGGCCCTATTTATTGAACCGGAGTCTGGAATTCTGAATATGTGTTTGCTTTGGAAAGAAAAAAATTTCTGTTACCATTTCCAGATAAAATGTTGATCTGGAATCAACACAATAAAAAAAGGGTAACTTGGTAGCCGCCCTTTTTTTTTGCAATATATTCTTTTATATCTTATGGGAAGACGCCCAATGTCATATAATCGCTGGCTACTTTATTCAAGGCTGTGATGAAGGCGGCATCTCTCAGACTGTCCACTTTGGCATATCCATGATACACTTCCAGTATCTGGTGAAATGAGCTGACCATGGTCTCTTCTAGTCCTGACCTTACGAGATCTATCTCTTCAGCACCTCTGGTCAGGAAGTCCTTCTCTTTTTGACCGATGGTTTTTCCTGTCAATGACTCCACTGTACTCACTATGTTGAGGTAGGTATTGTGGTTAAACCTCTTATCCATCCTTCCAAATCGCATGTGGGATAAGTTTTTTAGCCACTCAAAATAAGAAACGGTTACCCCTCCCGCATTGAGATACATATCCGGGATGATCACGCTACCATTTTTGATGATGATATCAGCGGCTTCAGTAGTGATGGGACCATTGGCAGCTTCACCGATGACTTTGGCTTTGACCAAATGTGCATTTTCCTCAGTGATGACTGATTCCAATGCGGCAGGCACTAAGATATCACACTCTATACCTACCCAATCCCCCCTATTCGGTAGAGTCACTGTACCCGGTAAGCCAAGGATAGTGCCGTTTTCTTTACGGTAATCCAATGCTTTTTGCATATCAATGCCTTTTGCACTATACACCGTACCTTCTATTTCGGACAAACCTACCAAGATCACCCCTCCTTCTTCTTGTGATATCAATCCCGTGTATGATCCCACGTTACCAAGTCCTTGTATGACCATGGTCTTCCCTTCCATACCTTTGGTCGTACCAATCTTTTTTACCAGTTTATCATCATTAAACACTTCTCTCAGCCCGTAGAATACCCCTCGTCCAGTTGCTTCTGTCCTACCTCTGATGCCGTTTTGTCTGACGGGTTTACCGGTGACGCATCCAGTTGCATCTATCTCTCCCCCCTTGAAGGTCTGATAAGTATCCAGAATCCATGCCATCTCTCGCTCTCCGGTACCATAATCAGGTGCCGGAACGTCGATACTCGGTCCGATGAAATTCTTACGGATCAACTCCACGGTATATCGTCTGGTGATACGTTCCAATTCTTCTGCTGTGTAAGCTCTCGGACTTACTTTTACCCCTCCTTTAGCTCCTCCAAACGGTACGTCCACAATCGCACATTTGTAGGTCATCAATGCCGCAAGTGCCATGACCTCCTCCTGATCTACTAAGTGACTAAATCTGATACCACCTTTGGTCGGCAATCGATGGTGCGAGTGCTGTACCCTGTAGGCTTCGATCACTTGATATGAATCTCCTATTTTCACTGGAAAATTCATCTGGTATATACTGTTGCATACTTTGATTTGTGACAACAATCCCGGATGAATGTCTGTGTGTGCGGCTGCGCGATCAAAGTTGCGCTGTACACTTTCGTAAAATTTTGCTTGTTTACTGCTCATTTTTAATTTGTTTTTCTAATTTGGTTAGTTTATTATCCAATCGGAATAGAAATATCATTATCCCAATAAATATGATAGCGATGACTACGACTACTGAATATATTTTGCCGGTGCTCCTAAGGAAATCTATATCTCCCTGAGCGGAAAGCGTGGGTAATATAGTAAAGTGTAAGATTCCTATTAGTACAATTATTTTATTTTTCATACTCTATATAACTGTTTATTGGTTCAAAAGGATGCGTTCTTTCAATCTTTCATATCTGATCAGTAAGGTGGACATCCAAGCACCGAGCAAAGATAAAGCTATGATAGACGGGTAGAAAAACATCCTGAGTGTGCTGTCCAGGTCTTCACCGCCCAACGCAGGATTGCCTCCATTGCCCGGATGTAGGCTGTCTGTGAGCCTTGGTATCACAAATACCAAAGGTATCAGTGCCAAAAAAGCAAATATACTATACGAAGACGAAATTTTAGCCCTTTTATCATGGTCTGCTGTAGATCCCCTGAGCACAAGGTATGCTAAGTAGATGAGCATGGCCACGGCAGTCATATTGAGCTTGACATCGGTAGTCCAGTATGTATTCCACGTATATTTAGCCCAAATAGCACCAGTCAACAATCCGAAAATTCCATACATGATGGCGATTCTATTGTACGAAGCTGACTGGATATCATGGTCGTAGATACCCGTGCGTAGGTACTGAATGGCATGATACAATCCTGCTATGAGCAATATAAACATAGCAAACCAGAGTGCCACATGAAAGAAAGTATTTCGAATGGTTTCATTCAGGATATTCCTATACGGAAATTTGATTTTTTCACTTCTGTTGAAGTCAGTCATCTGAGCAGTTGTCCACCCTACAGCAGATATAGACGTACTATCATTTGCTGATATAAATACTGCATTGGGTTGTACAAAAACACCATCAGTACCGTTGTCCAATATCAAAGTTGTGGGCACTACCCGCACATCAAATGGCAATGTATTGGGTAGTATGAATGTCAGTACAGCATCATTTTCAGAATAAGCTTTGATATCGTTGGCTTGGATGGCGTGGGTAGAATCCAGCTTTAACCAAGCTCTGTTGGTTGCTGACGACTCAAGATGAGTGTTGTATCCTCTGATGGTCAAGGTCAGTGTACTACCTGATATTGCGGATGATGGATTGGTATAAGTAATACCTGGACCTATCGGAGTAGTCATACCACCTATCAAGACATACAAAAAGATCAGGGCTCCCAGTATTTTCCACCACCATGTATGCATCTCTTAAATATTTTTATTTATCATCATTCAATATAATTGTCATGACCTCCACAATGTCGGAAACAACAACATCATAGCCCCTAACAATATACTATCTATACCAATTAAAAGAAAAATATCATCATTTATTGCGGTATCTGTCAATAATCCTACACTTGTCGCCGTGATCTTCAGCAGTAATAACACGATCGGCAGCACCAGAGGTAGAGCCAATATAGACATCAAGGTAGCACTCGCATGATCAGTTGCTGATATTGCTGACACAAATGTAAACACCACAGATATACCAAATATACCGAAGCCAGATCCACATGCAAATAGTGACATATCTCTCACTGGAAAACCCGTAAATACCGTCATGAATACCAGAATGATGATAAACAGCGTGCATAAAAATACAAAGTTGTATATCAATTTTGCAACGATCAGATCGATGGGGTCAAATAATGTATAGTAATAAAGGTAGGTTTCTTTTTTTTCTTGCAGAAAGCTTTTTACCACCGCATTGATCCCCGCAAAAAGCATAATGATCCAAATGAGGATGGTCCATTCCCTAGGATTGATGGTATTGAAGGTCTTGTAAATCAGAAATATGACCGAAGCGGCAAATAGGACGACCCCTCCAAGGGCAAATTTTTGCCTGTATTCAATGGAGATTTCTTTGATAAATATATCCTTGACTTTAATGATGTTCATGGAGATACATAAGCCCCAAAGGTAAGGTTAAATTTTGTTTCTATGATAAATATAATAAATTCAATTATTATTATTTTTCTTGTGTTAATGGGCTAATTTGTCAATTTGTCAATTTGTCAATGTGTCAATGTGTCAAAGTGTCAATGTGTTAATTTGTTAATTTGTTAATGTGTTAATGTGCTAATGACGCCGATAGGCATAGGCTTAACTAATTACAAATATTTCTACCTTCTTGACTTTCCCCCCAAAAAAAAAGGGGGCTGTCAGATATTAATGTACATATCAGATTTTTGTAGTTTTTGCTAATTATTTTGTAGTTTTGAACCCCCATGACATAATAATCAAAAAAAATGACGTCTATTGCACTCCCATCGTAGATTATTTCATAAAAATTGGTTATTATATCTAAAACAAAACACCCCATATGCATAAAATAGTATCCAGACACTTCGATTTTATCAACCATCTATTGGCTCGTCGATACCGGTCCGTCTTAATATTTTTGGTGTTAATGATCATACTTCCAGGGTTTTTTGAAGATACCATTTATAAAAACTTTTCATTTTTCATTCTCAATTCCATCACCATTTTTCTATCAATCTATGCGATCCATGAAAATAAAAAACAACTTCAAATTGGCTTTGCGATTGCTTTTTTGGTCATTTTGATCAATCAATTTGGTATCTTCAAAAATGTAGCGACATTCAACTTTTATTTTAGCTTCGTTATTTACTTGGTTTTTTATGCTTATGTCGCCTATCGATTGCTCAAGATGATCATGGCATCAGAAAATGTCAGGATAGGTGTTCTTTATGCTTCGGTGATTGTATATATACTGATCGGAGTAGTAGGAGGTTATCTGTTTATGCTCATCGAGAATGCAAGCCCCGGGTCTATCCAAAATTTAAAACTTGAAAATATCACCAACCCCAGTGACTTTTTTTATTTTTCGTTCACCACATTGAGCACTCTGGGGTATGGAGACATCAACCCTATATCTGCTTCTGCCAGGTCGCTGAGTATCATCTTGAGTGCCGCTGGCCCTTTGTATCTGACAGTCTTAGTGGCACTACTGGTGTCCAGATTTGAACATTCAGATATACATTAATCAAAAGGACTTTAGAGCGTGTTTAAATTTGGGATACACCCAAAATTTTTCAACAATAGCATGACCATAGGTGTTAGTATTTGAAATTTTGGTCAACAAAAATAATATTTAAACCATTCTGCTGAAAATTCAAAACGCTTTCTTACCTTGGTCATTTTAGATGAGATCGATGATAAACCTTGACAAAATGATGGGTATCTTTGTGAGATTTTTTTTGATATATTTTGTTATCTCCTTTGATATATTATAACACACCATGACATCCGACGCATTAATTACACTCACAGAGGAACTGACATTTCAGCTGAATAAAGGTCAGATATTGTCCTATGTTTTCGGGCATAAGGCCACTACTTTTTTGAACCAGTGTATTGGCATTATAGAGTCATCACAAGCATTACCACATGATCATGTCTCCAAGTGTATTTCCTATTTATGGGTATTTCAAGTCAAGGATGTAGCGATTCTGATGAGAGACCTTACCTTACAGCTCCAAAAAGCAGAGCAGCATGTCATTGACAAATTGAGGACTGATGATGAATCCGCCGCATTCCAACAGAAAGTTTATGATATAACCTTGGCTGCTGTAGAAGAGACAAGAGTAGTACTCCAAAGATATCGCGAAGGGGCGCATTATGTCCAACCAGAGTGGAAACATCAATCTAATCCTGCATCGGTAGTCAAACAACAAGTTAAAATCAGTATATCTCAAATCGGGAAAATATTGGAGTCAAATCAGAAATTTAGAGCCATCAGGAGATCCTTTGAAGAGTATAAATCTGATTTTAATCAAATATGCAAAGATCGAAGAGTCAGATTGGTCAAACTTCAGGAATTTTTTGATACTTGTATAGATAGTTTAGATAAATTACCAAGCCCTATCGTCAGGTCAGAAGTAAATAAGCTGGTCAGTTTGTTTGATAGACATAGCTCTTTTCTGGACAATACCCCTATCACCTCAGGATTTAACAATATCATACTCGAAGACGTAGATAGATTGGTACTACCCGTAAAATCTCATGCTGGCGCACTCCAATACAAAACCATAGATGTATTATCTGAAGTGAGTAGTTGGTCGTCACTCAATCTCGGTAGCCGTCTCACCACGGCAGATCGAAATCTTAGTTTAATTTCAGAAAAACTTGCGCTCCTGATTTTTCAGACATCCAATAAGTTTAAGGCTGTGATTGAATCCACTTCGAGTGAGCACTTAGACATAAAGAAGGACGACTTACTAGATCATTTTAACACACTACACAACGATTTCGAAAACAAATATCAACCGTCGATACTTAAGGACATCAATGATTTGGAAGACTTGCTTCAAAATTATCTCAATATTTCACAATTATATGATGAGAAACACAATTTTTTGCCACTATCCAAAGTAGCCCATTTTACGTCAGAATTATCAAAAAAACTGAATGACGAAAACTATCTGTACTCTTTCAAAAATACCGTAAAAAAATATCTGAAATCCATCTTCCCTCCAGATGATAGCCAACGTATGGTGAGCCTGTTTATTGAAAAAATGGTATCGACAGATCACAATGATGATGAATTTGCCCTGTTTAAGCGAAAAGGATATCTGGGCTCTTCGTTTACTGTCAAAAGAGACCAACTCGAAGCTAAGATGGGGAGGCACTTTGGTCAATGGATTAAAGGGTATTCGGGTGCACTATGTGTCATCGGTAGTACTGGTAGTGGCAAGTCCACTTTGATAGAGAAATTTCCTTTGTCGCATCCCGAATTGATCAGTCACCACATCGTAGAAGGCCAATTTATAGATATCAATGGCCGAAAACACCAAATAGACAACGATTTGCTCGACACACTCCGTGAAATCATTAAGTATCAAGGGGATGAAAAAGTGATCGTGACCATAGATAATCTGGAATACTTCAGACATGACCCCGAATCTATGTTTGAGATGTTCGACGGATTGGTCAATATCATTCAGAAACATTCGCACAAAATCTATTTTCTGATATGTATTCATACCAATCTTTGGCAAAGACTACATCACTTTTTTGATTTAGATCAAATATTTACCAATGTAATAGACACAGCCGACTTATCTCCTTCCACCATTGAACAAGCTCTGATCACTCGAGCAGTCGCCTTGTATGATTACAATGACTTACCTACCGAAGAAGAACATGTGTCTCAAAAGGCCCAAAAAATAAGCAAAAGCTGTTACAACAATATAGGTCTGGCCATGCAGATGTGGAGGATCAAGGACATCGAAAAGACCTTTACTATTGCCAACAAAAGGTTCGAACTTTTAGTCTCAAAATATAGTTTCTTGCTTAGTTTGCTCACCAGACACGGCAGCCTAAATTTTTTGGAAATAAAAAATATGCTCGATGCAAAGGAATACCAAAAGTATACCGACGCTCTGCATTACTTAGTTTCGCAAAAAATATTGGTCAGGACAGGGCCTGGATTGGTCATGATACACCCCAAATTGCACCCCTTAATTGACCAACTATTATTGACTCACTCCAACTATGAACCACATGGATTTTAATTTATTTTCTTGGGAGTCTTTTGGTTATTTGTCTGCTTCAATAGCCATACTATGGTTGCTTATGCGATCAAGAGTAGTAGATCGTTGGCTGCATTTTTATTTTGCCTATTCATCATCCAAAGTCGAAAGAATATTATTGAGCGTATTGTTATTTAGTTTTATTGCTGTCAATCCTTTGCTACATGCCATCCTGCTGGTGGCCGCTTTTTTGATATACAATAATATCATAGGTCGCGGGTCTGTCAAACTCTTCCCTCTGGTCGAAACGCAAAGCGTCGAAAAAAACACCCCTCCGAAATCAGGCATCATATATTACCAACTCAAATGCAGTCCAAAAGATCGTGATATGGACTTACAAGCCATGTATAAAGCTCTGAATAAGAGCATATTCAGCTTTATTTATATCAGTGAGTTGAATAAAACTAATATTTTTTTTGACGGAAAAGACTTTTTTGTATCATTATCTTTAATTTCTCCCAAATACATCAATAGCCTGATGACATATCTGGATCAACAAGGCTTTGATATCACCATAAATGAAAATTCAAATAAATGGATCTAACATCACCTTATGCGCTCATCATAGAAGCTTCAGTCATTCTGATACTATCGTTTTTCTTTGGAGAATTGTCCAAAAAAACAAGCATTCCCTCTGTGCTCCTCCTCATCATTCTGGGAGTATTGATCAAGTTGGGTTTGGACACATTGCATATTGGAAATGTTGATTTCTTTCCATTGTTGGAGATGCTCGGTATCGTCGGATTGATCATGATAGTCCTGGAAGCGGCCTTAGAGTTAAAACTTGAACGAGACAAGGTCATCCCTATTAGTATTTCATTTGGAGTAGCTATAGTAGGATTATTATTGTCCACTTGGATTACGGCAATGATACTACAATATTATATAGTAGGGATGGATAGTCTGCACGCCTGGCTATATGCGACACCATTATCTATACTCTCCAGTGCTATTATTATACCCAGCGTGATACATCTGCGCGGTGACAAAAAAGAATTTCATATCTACGAGAGTACATTTTCGGATATCCTGGGCATTATGTTGTTCTACTTTTTGACAGCCAAAATACATGGAGCAGTAGGTGAGCAGGAGATGAGCAATGGTTTGTTTGCATACGGTCTGACCATAGGCATCACCATATTGCTATCACTTGTATTCAGTTACGTTGTGATACTATTATTCCAATTGGTCAACTCTGATGCCAAGCAATTTTTACTTTTATCTGTCCTGCTGTTGTTGTACTCTATTGGTAAACTGATGCATTTATCTTCACTCTTGATCATCCTGATATTCGGTCTGGTCATAGCCAATATGGATTTGTTTTTTAAAGGGCCATTGAAAAAACTACTGGAAAAAGCTAAAGCGCAGGAAATCTACCATGGACTTCATGTAGTGACTATGGAAACTGCCTTTGTAGTCAGGACATTTTTCTTTGTGATTTTTGGGATTACGATTGTTTTTTCTTCGCTGGCTAGCTGGAATGTATTTGCCATCTCGGCACTTTGTATTGTAGTGATTTATGTTATCAGATTTGTATTGCTCAGATCTACTGTAGGTTCCGACATTTTACCTCAGGTTTGGATAGCACCAAGGGGACTAATCACTGTACTACTATATTATGCCATTCCAGTAGAAGCAAAGGTCGAAGGATTTTCGGAGGGTATTTTGCTTTTTATAATCATAGGTACCAGTCTTATTATGACATTTGGGATGATAGCCGACAAGCGAAGATCTAGGATAGCCATCAATAGGGCTAAATCCAATGCCATCTCCGAGTCAAAGTGGAAAGCTCCTGAGATATAAGCGTATGATTGAATTTATATTTCTTTTGACAACATATCTATATGACACTTATGACATCAGTAAATGAGGGATGAAATATGGGAATTGAGGAAAAAGCTCCACCAATTTCCGGAATTGTCGGGGGATGAAGTCGAAACAGCCCATCGGATCAAATCTTTTATTCTAAATCATCATCCTACTCAGATCATAGATCATATAGCAGGTCATGGATTGGCGGCAGTATATAGATTTTCATCTGAGGGGCCTTGTGTAGCCATCAGGTGTGAGCTGGACGCCCTTCCTATCGATGAAAGAAATCAATTCCAACACAAATCTACCCATCCTGGTATTTCTCACAAATGTGGGCATGATGGACACATGGCCATTGTCTCTGGCTTAATATTTTGGATCAAGGAGCAATCATTTGACCGTGGGACTATTATCCTCTTATTCCAGCCATCTGAAGAAAACGGGCAAGGAGCTCAAAAAGTAATGGAAGACCCCAGAATAGATGACTTACATATCGATTATGTGTTTGCCTTGCACAATGTACCTGGCGAACCATCCAATAAGATATTAGTCATGGACAAAGGTTTTTCGGCAGAGGTTCAGAGTTTTGCACTTTTTCTTCATGGTAAAGAATCACATGCATCCGAACCCGAAAACGGATGTAATCCCGCGCAAGCGATGGCCGAAATGATATTAGAAATAGCAAAACTTAATATCAGCGATACACGTCATGAGAAATTTTCCATATTGACACCCGTGCATATCACGATGGGACAAAAATCTTACGGTATCTCCCCTGCTGACGGCCAGATGCACTACACAATCAGGACCTGGGATCAATCCAATATGATGAGGCTAAAAGCAGATTTAAACAAAATTTTCGAAACTCACAGCCAAAAGTATAAATTGGAATACAAGGTAAATTGGTTTGAGTATTTTCCGGCCAGTGAAAATAGTGATATTTGTAATCATGTCATAGTAAAAAGTGCCATCGAAAAAGGATTGGACATAACATACAAACCTTACCCTTTCAAATTTGGTGAAGATTTTGGCTGGTTTTCCAAAAAATATGAGTCAGCTATGTTTGGTCTGGGAGCAGGGATCAATACTCCTCCACTACATCATGCAGTCTACGATTTTCCGGACGAAATAACAAATACCGGAATAGAGATGTTTGCCGGGATTATCTCCAATATCCTGAGTAGGTAGAAAAGATGGTGTTTTATAATGATGTGGATGTGTCATAAGCAAAGAAATATTGGGGCAAGTCTCCAGATGTTAAGTTTTTGATTTCCCCTGTATTTTGGGTTCCACAGGTTCTTTGATTTAAGGTGATACCAAACTTTGATGTTAAAGTGCTGAAACACTGAATTTATAGCTTTGTATTTGTTTTGTCTGCTGTGAGCGAGAATTGGCTATATCTCAAATATGTGTTCCGCTGTTTAGTTCTACTTTGTTAAATTTAGTAAAAGGCAATCGGTTCTTCTTGTAAAATTGGAATTTAACAAAGTAGAACTAGAGTATGTTTGAAATTTTTATTAGTTGTAAATCAATAGATTATGGTTCTGGCAATAAAATATTCAACAAATTTAGTGGACTAAATGTGGCGATTATTTTGAAGTCTGGTTCATTAGACATTGATTTTAAGACAATAAAAATTTAAACATACTCTAAACCTGAACCACACAGCTATTGGATCACTCTTGCCCATAAAATGGGCTAATCATTTTATACAATGCAAATCCTTACAAATCAAACTTTATCCCCTGTGCCAATGGCAAAGTAGTACTATAATTGATCGTATTGGTCTGTCGTCTCATATATGCTTTCCAACTGTCAGACCCTGATTCTCGTCCGCCGCCTGTTTCTTTTTCGCCGCCGAATGCACCTCCGATCTCTGCCCCACTAGTGCCGATATTGACATTGGCGATACCACAGTCTGACCCTGCACTCGACAAAAATCTTTCTGCCTCTCGCAGATTGGTAGTCATGATGGCAGATGAGAGCCCTTGTGGTACGTCATTTTGTATGGCTAATGCATTCTCGACGCTACCTTTATATTTGATCAGGTACAATATAGGTGCGAAAGTCTCATGCTGCACGATCGGCATACTATTTTCTGCCTCCACGATACAGGGTTTGACATAACAACCGCTTTCAAAATGTTTACCTTTCAATACATTACCTTCTACAAGTATACTGGCTCCTTGCTCTTCAGCAGCATTGAGCGCATCCATATAAGCCCCGACAGCGTTTTTGTCGATCAGTGGACCTACATGGTTTTTACTATCCAAAGGATTGCCTATCTTGAGCTGCGTGTATGCTTTGGTCAGTTTTGTTCTGACTTCGTTGTATAGGCTTTCATGTACAATAAGTCTTCTTGTAGATGTACATCGTTGTCCACACGTTCCGACAGCTCCAAAAAGTGCTCCTGTCAATACCAGGTTCAGGTCTGCTGACTCTGTTACGATGATGGCATTGTTGCCACCCAACTCAAGTAAACTCCTACCCAGTCTTTCAGCGACAGCCGTACCTACGATTCTGCCCATTCTTGTGCTACCTGTAGCAGATATTAATGGTATTCTTTTGTCTTGAGTCATCCATTGGCCTACTGTATAGTCTCCTGTGATGATGGAGCTCACTCCTTCAGGTACTTTATTGTTTTTCAATACTTTATGTAGAATATTCTGACATGCCACAGCACACAAAGGTGTTTTTTCACTCCCCTTCCAAACGCAGACGTCCCCACATACTATGGCGATCATCGCATTCCATGACCATACAGCTACCGGAAAATTGAAAGCTGAAATAATGCCTACGATGCCCAATGGATGCCACTGTTCATACATCCTGTGATTGGGACGCTCAGAGTGCATCGTCAATCCGTACAACTGACGGGACAATCCCACAGCAAAATCACATATATCGATCATCTCCTGCACTTCGCCCATCCCTTCCTGTAGTGACTTACCCATTTCGTACGATACCAACTGACCTAGGGGTTCTTTGTATTTGCGGAGCTCATCGCCATATTGCCGTACGATTTCTCCACGTTGCGGAGCGGGGACGGTCCTCCATTGTTCAAAAGCTTTAGAAGCTGTCTTTATGACTTTTTCATAATCTTTTTTGGATGTCACACTGACACTTCCTATCAGCTCGCCGTCCACAGGTGAGTATGATTCGATATAGTTATCTGATTTTAGTGATTTTAGTCCTGTCCATGTACCTTCATTTTTTTTGTGAAGGTCTAGTTTTTTTAAAAATGATGTATTCATTGATTAGTGACTTTAGATGTAAATTAGAAATTTGATGCAATCGAAGATTTCTTTGCCTTATTAGGACAAGG
>JBATLS010000078.1:0-4424 GCA_049289435.1 Saprospiraceae bacterium
TAGTATTAAAGAACATATACTGCAAAAAGCAGCAAACGTAAAAGCGCAAGGCTACCAAGATAATAAACTATTAGGCCTAGTGAATCAAATTAAATAATTGAAGGGAAGCTATCTTTCAACCTGCCTGCCAAAAAATTTGTTCGGCAGGCAGGTGACTTGCATAGGAATTAACAATATGTTTTTAAATCACTTCATTAAGAAAATTCACCTTTCAAACCTATGGAGTGAATTGTTGATCTTGTTCTTTTCAAAATCATTGCAAATTTAATATTTACGCTTCACCGATCCATCCATTTTTTAAATTCCGGACTCTTCAGCCGACTGATGTCTATTTCCAGTTTATGATTGGGCTCTTTTAGGCGCATGATGAGTTTAGAATTTTCTACAGGTTTGACCGTATGTATGGCGTCAAGATTGATGATAAACTGTCGGTTGGCCCTGTAAAATTGTTTTGGATCAAGCAATTCTTCGACTTCTTCCAACGTGACAAAATCGACCATATATCGTTCGCCATTGAGCAAATAAATATAATTGACCACTTCTTTGCTAAAACAAGCAATGTCTTTGGTGCTCACCGGCATCCATTGATTGCGTACATTGACTATAAATTTTTCCTTGTACCTCGAGGCTGACCCTGGATTGGCCAGCGACTTTATGAGTGCGGCCATATCTGCCGGGGCGGCTTCGTTTTTGCCGATAAGCTTGCGACATTTTTCGATGGCGGCAGACAAATCCTGGTCATTGACTGGTTTTAATAGGTAATCCACACCATTGACTTTAAAAGCCTGGATGGCATACTCGTCATATGCGGTCGTGAAGATCACGGGACACGATAAGTTGAAGTCATTAAAAATATCAAAGCTCACACCGTCACTCAGCTGGATATCCATAAATAGCAAGTCAGGCTCAGCGTGCTCTCCAAACCAGCGTCTCGAAGTTTTTAAACTCGGCAATACGGCTACTACATTGATATCTGGTGCTACTAGTTTGATCTTGTTGAGTAGTACTTTCGCAATGATTTCTTCGTCTTCTATGATGACTGCTTTCATGGATATGTCTTTTTAAATATTTCTAAATTAATGGTATTTTTATAGTGTAACTTTCTTTGGACTCCTCTACAATGATAGGTTTATCACTCAGATATCTGTACAGCGTCACAAACTGAGCCAGGCCTTTTTTATTTGACGTTTCGACGACATTCTTTTTTTGCAAATTATTTTTGACTACTATATAATCGTTTTCTAAATAAATGTCTATGACCAAGGGAGATTCGGCGTCTATGATGTTGTGTTTGATGGCATTTTCTATCAGATTTTGCAGAGTAACAGGTGCTATTTTATGATGTAGAAAATCGTCTGGGACATGTATATTTACTTCAAATCCACTACTAAATCTCGTACGCTGTAAGCTGACATATAACTTTACAAATTTTATCTCGTCTTTGAGGGTGACGGTATCATTTTCACTGTTTTGTAGGATGTATCTATATATCCCCGACATTTGCTCCAAAAACGATCCGGCCAGGGACTGGTCAGTAGCAATCAGTCCTGATAATGAGGTCAAGGAGTTGAATAGGAAATGTGGGTTTAACTGTTGCTTTAGGCTATCATACATGACCATAGTTTTTTCTTTTTCGAGTAATTGAGACTTTGTTTCTAGTGATAATATTTGTTTTTGTTTATTTATTCTAAAACGATAGAAATATAAAAAACCCGTGATTACAAAACTAGATATCAACGCCCAAAACCAAACAGATTTATAAAATGGTGTTCTAATTATTAAGGTTATTATTTTTTCTGGTGTCTGCCAACTTTTATCATTTGCTACCGCTTTTACCTTGAACACATATTTTCCATGGCTTAAGTTATTATATGTAGCCACAGCAAAGTTATTGGCCGTAATCCATCCTGAATCAAATCCTTCTAGTTGATAATCAAAGGTATATGGAAATATTTCATTATTGATCAGAGACCCAAAATTAAATTCCAAAGAATTTTCATAAGATTCTAAATCGAGTTTTGTTTCTTCATTTATCAGTTTTTCTTTTCCAGAAATTTTAATCATGCTTAACAATGGTTCTTTTAACCCGGGTTTAAGGTTAAGCCTATCGGGAGTAAATTTTACGATATCTTTAAATACTGTTGCCATTATCTCACCATTACTGTCACTCACCATTACATTTCCATAATTGAAAGTGTTTTCATGGATTGGTAGCTTAAAGTGACTGATACTATTTGTTGACGGGTCAAAAATGGCAAATTTATTCCGCATCGCTAACCAAAGTCGTTCCTTATTATCTGTACATGTTTGATTTACAAAACTTGAAATACCACTAGAATGTGGAAATAATTTCATTTCATCCGAAGCTATGTGGTATCGATACAAGCCAATTCCAGATGCCGCTAACCACATATTTCCTTTGTTATCGCTATTCATTGATGTTACATAGCCTGATAGTTCTTTTGCTTTGTTTTTTACGTAGTATTTTAAGACTACTTCATTCTTCTTGTTGATATGTGCTAACCATCCAAAAGCAGGAATGTACCAAGGCCTTCCAGTTTTATCAAAAGTTATTTGGCTATACGTTGGTTTTTGTCCATCAGGGAAAATATCCAGCGGCGTTTTTATTATAATAGCTTTATTTGATATGCTATTCCATTTTATAAATCCCTCAGCAGTTATAAACCATACTTCATCCCCATTCACGTCAAAAAAGATGTAATTGAGATTTGGTAACCCTTCAAACTTTTTTTGAAAAGGAATGATTTGATTCTTATTTTCTTGCAGTTGCCATACTCCAGTGTGGGTACATATATATGGCTGATTATCAATAAATTTTACTCCATAAACAGGACCCGGTAATTGACCAAGATTGTTTTTTAACGCTTTTGTTAAATCAAAATATGTGTACTTACCAGTCCAAGGAAAATAGCGCACCACTGAACGATTGCCGACTGAAGAAAACCACCAACTTTTGTCTCGTGGGTCAATAGTAAAGGACTCCAAATTGCTGTTTTGGAATTCGGGCACATTTCCTACTATCGGCATGATACTGTAAATGTTTTTTGTATAATTACATTTTGATATCCCCCCTGCTGTACCTAGCCAAATGTTATTGTCTTCATCTTCCCAGACATCCCAGAAACTATCTCCAGCGATAGACAGTGGGCTATCATTTTTATAAGCTATTGAAGTGATGATATTCTTTCGGTAATCTATCACCGCCATTTTATCATTCCATGAGCTAAACCAAAGTTTGCCTTGGCTATCTTCAAATAAAGTCTGACCAAATGCCCCAGGAATAGCGGAATTCATATTTATACGATGTATGATCTTAAATGTCTTTGGATCAAACGAAATGATATCTTTTGTAATATTATCAAAAAACCAAAAGTGCCCCGACGAAGACAAGGAAAGTGCCGCCACTCCATGATTTGTAAACAACGACGATCCCGACTGATTTTTGAAATTGTAATATTTTTGTTCACCAAAATTGTAAAAGTGGATTCCTGAACGGGTGGCAAACCATAAACCATTACCAGCAGGATCCTCTACTAATCCGTTTTGCCTTACCGAATATACTCCAAGTGAATCCTTCTCTTTGGTGAGCGGGATGACTTCTTCAAAAATATTTTTTTCTTTATTAAATTTTTGAATATTCCACTCTGTGGTGGCCCAGATATCGCCCTTTCTATCACAAATGATATTTTTTACTATCCTGGCAAAGTCGTAAGTAGGCGGAATGTAATTGACAAATTTATTTTCCTTATGTTTATAACAGAATATGCCACTTCCTGTAGCTCCCCATATATTGCCATTTTTGTCCTCACACAAATCAAATATAGTATTATTTATAAATGTAGTGCTGTCATCTCCTGCATTAAAATTGTAAAAGTGTACCCCGTCATGGCGACTCAAGCCACTTTGTGTTCCTATCCACATCATGCCATGACTATCTTTCAATACGCTGTAACAATGATTAGAACTTAGGCCACTGCGTTCACCGATGTTATGAAATATATAACTGGGTGTTTGTGCCAAGACTCCAATAGATAGTAATATTAGTATCGATATGTAAACTAAACTTCTCAAATAAATATTTTAATTGCTTGGAGCCATTTAAACTTACTTAAATAATACTATGATTTATTAAAAAGTCTCTTTTTTTAAAAAAATTGATACTCGATATTTTACTAAGTTGATCAAATTATTATCATCGTCTGGCCATTATTTTGATAAGCCGGATTACAAAAAATAGGCTAACCTTCTCTAACTTTTTTCATTAGGGAGGCAAGCTAAATATAACTTAAAGTTTTAGCAAGTATAATGAGCCCAAAAGATAAAAAATAAAACTAAGATGTGTAAAATCTCTATTGAGATGTAGGCCAAGTTATAGTTAACTCCATACATGCACTCCACTGTCT
>JBATLS010000079.1:0-24379 GCA_049289435.1 Saprospiraceae bacterium
AGCATATATGTTGGTCGTCAATGCATCCAACATTGATAAAGATTGGAATTGGATAGTGGATCAAAATACTTTTGATGCCAAGATGAGCAACATTTCGGATAGGTCTGGTCTTTTGGCAGTTCAGGGACCCAAAGCCACAGCAGTGTTACAAAGTCTCACTGCAATCAATCTCTCAGATATCAAGTATTATACCTTTAAGAAAGGAGAAATAGCAGGCATTGACAACATCATCATCTCTGCTACTGGATATACAGGCAGTGGAGGATTTGAACTTTATGTTGCCAATGAAGATACCGAAGCACTGTGGAATGCAATCATACAAGCCGGTGCTCCCTTCGATATCAAACCATGTGGTCTAGGTGCCAGAGATACATTGAGATTAGAAATGGGGTTTTGCTTATACGGCAATGATATAGACGATACCACTTCTCCACTGGAAGCAGGTTTAGGATGGATCACAAAGTTGAAAAAATCTACATCATTCAATGGTCTGGATTGGATGTCGGATCAAAAGACCAATGGTCTGACCAAAAAATTGGTTGGATTTACGATGACAGATCGCCGTGTACCCAGACACGGGTATTTGATATTTGATAGCGACGAAAACGAAATAGGTGTTGTCACATCAGGAACACAATCACCTTCGCTAGATATACCCATAGGCATGGGATATGTGCCTTTAGCCTTATCTGAACCCGGATCGATCATCATGGTACAAGTAGGGAAAAAATTGCTGGAAGCGTCAGTGATGACAATGCCTTTTTTGAAAGTGAATAAGTAACTATTTTGGATTTACTCCCGATAGCTATCGGGATTACGATTTACGATTTACGATTAATGAGCTAAAAACTAATCCCGATAGCTATCGAGAAAAGACCAAAGACCAAATTATTTACGATTAACGATTAATGAGCTAAAGACCAAATTATTTTGAATGTTAAATGCTTAATTATCAACAATCTCCACAATTTATCAACCATAAACCTTATCAACTATAAACCATCAACACTTAATCCTGATAGCTATTAGTAATTCCCTAAAACCTTATAATACAGTGCTTGTTAACCTGATTAATAAAAAAGAAAATATCACATGGAGGATCGAAGTGGCAATGTAAAAGTAGGAGATCAGATACCGTCCTTTGTATCAACAGATCAAAATGGTGCTCCCGTCACCGCTGAGAGTTTGATAGGTACAAAACACATTTTATTTTTTTATGGACAGGATGATACACCCACCTGCACCAAAGAAGCTTGCAATCTCAGAGATCAATACAAATACTTCGCTCAAAAAGGCTATAAAATCTATGGAATCAGCAAAGACAAGCCTAAAAAGCATATAAAATTTATTGAAAAGTACGAATTGCCTTATGATCTTATAGCAGATACGGAATTAAATATGATGAATGCTTTCGGGTATTATGGACCAAAAAAATTTATGGGTAAAGAAGTCACTGGGGTATATCGTACCACCGTAATAACGGATGAACGGGGGATAATTACCCACATCATAGATAAAGTGGTATCGGGCGATCATTCCAATCAAATCAAGGAAGCCATCGGATAAATCTGTTTTTATTTTTAGAGTCACTGTATTCGACTCAGCCCCGACTTGGCCTTTTGGTGCAGGCTGGAACTGTATCCTGCAGGGTCGAGTGATAAGCATTTTTCGAAGTATTGACGGGCTAATTCATACTTTCTGCTGGATTCGTATATTAGTCCTGCATGAAGTGCTGCACTACAAGCATAATATTTGCCTGGATCACTCTTGATGATGGTCAGATCATAAAATTCTAACGCATCCGTATAGTTTTTTAGCGCATCGGTCACTCGTGCCAGACGATAATAGTACTCTCCATCATGAATGGCTTTGATAAATTTGTCACTATTGAGTATCAGTAGGTTTTGGCATTTGGCATAGTAGCCACCATCGTACAGCAGCCTTGATTTCAATAGCAGTTGATTGGGCATAGTAGTAGCTTTAGCTTCTTTGAGTGCCTGTATGTCTTCGTCTATCAGTGCCTGTCCGTTGGATTTACAGTTAGAGATGGCTTGCTGATATGCCGTCAGATCATTGTCTATGACCAGGCTATACCACGCCATTTTTTGCCAAGCCTCCTTGATATAATGCTGCCCATTAAATTTATTCAGAAATTTGGTAATATGAATATCTGCGTCTTTATCCAATCGATACAGTTTGAATTTTCCATACATAAAATCCAGATAGTAAAATGGTAGATATTCGGATCCCTTAGGTCTTTCTTCCAATATTCGCAATGCTATACTATTATTTCCATTTTTTTGAGCCATCGTCGCCTTTAGAAATGCAATCAGCGGATTGGTACGATGATCCAGCCCGTACCTGTCATATAGCGCATACGCTTCTTCCTTCTGATTGTTGGAATAAAATAATATATAGCTGTAAATCGCTATGATTTCATCCTTAAATAACGTATTTTCAGTAGCCGCCCTTTCAGCAAGCAATTTGATCTCCTTGGTACCCAGCGCAACTGACCCTTTGAGTCCGATGATCTTGCGCACCCACCCGGGTACACTCTCTGCCAGTGCGTGTATGATACTCAGGCTCTTATTATTCTCAATAAAATCCGGAAACCGTTCTTTGTTTCTTTCCAGCAGTTTGTAGGCTTCATATACATCTCGGGCAGCATTGATTTTGTCACCAAATTTGAGCTTGATGATGGCCCACTGCAGGATGATCTCTGCCTGACAATACAGATAATAAGGAGATGATGAGTCTGATGCCTGAATCTTCCTAAGCCGTATATCCTTATTATTTTTTAGCTCTTTATATTGAGATTTATTTTCCTGGATGAATAGAGTAAAAAAATCGCCATAGTTTTCTATGTAATCGACCATGGCATTGTGAGGGTCTTTGAGTCTGATGAGACTGATCTTGCTCTTTCCGCTTTGGATCTTTAGTGATGTAAAATCCTTGTAGGCTTCCTGAAGGGCTGGTGTCAATAACAGAGACGACTGACCGACGCCTATCTGGCAAATAATGGTCAGAAAAATTAAAAAAATTATAGCTGGTTTTACTTTTGCCATAGAAAAAAATAGCTCCAAATGAAATAATCACTGGAGCTATGATAACTTTATTTTTGAATAAAAATTACTTAATCGTATTGATCTTTATTCCGTAACGATGATTTCGTCCACCAAAACCCTACCGCAGTGCTCGCAAGCTATGATTTTTTTCATCACTCCTATCTCTATCTGTAGTTGAGGAGGTATCCTATTAAAACATCCCCCACATGCTCCTCTTTCTACGGTCACTACCGCCAATCCATTTCTATATGCCTTTCTGATTTTATCATAAGATACCAAAAGTCTGGTATCTATATCTTTTCTGGCTTTGTCGGACTCTTTACCAAGCTTTGTTTCTTCCTTTTCTGTTTTCTCAATGATTTTCTGAAGCTCCACTTTTTTAACTTCCAAATCCTTGTTTCGCTGATTCAATTTGGCATTGATTCCCCCCAGAGTCTCCGCTTTATTGTCACGAGTGATGGTCGTTTCTCTTATTTTCTTTTGAGACAACTGTATCTCGAGCCTTTGCAACTCTATTTCTTTAGTCAAGGCATCAAATTCACGATTGTTTTTGACATTGTCCAATTGCTTTTCATACTTCAGTATCAAGGCTTCTGACTCTTTTATATTGTTGTTGTGCCTGGCAATTTCAAGATCAATATCGGATACTGCTGATTCCAGTTTTTTGAGTCTGGTCGCAAGTCCGGTGATTTCGTCTTCGAGATCACTGACTTCCATAGGCAATTCTCCTTTTAATACTCCTATTTCATCAAGTTTAGAATCTACTTGCTGGAGTTTGTATAAGGTCTTAAGTTTATCAGATATGCTTTGTTCTTTAACAGCTGCCATATGATTTTATTAATAGTATTTGATTGGATTAGTAATAATTTTTGTACAATGGGCTGCAAAGGTACTAAATTTATTAATTATTAAGTCAAAAATTAGATCAATTGTAAATTTTTCGCTTTCATAATGGCCAATATCTGCGATGATGATATCGGCGTCCGCATCAAAATATTCATGATATTTATAATCTGAAGTAATAAATACGTCAGCACCTTGATTTTTAGCACTTTGCAACAAGAAGCTTCCCGACCCTCCACACACAGCGACAATGCTAACTACATGTTTACATAAGTCGGTATGCTTGATGGTTTGAAGATCCATTTTATCTTTCAGGTGGTCTAAAAAGGCAGTAGTGGACATTGGTTAGGGGAGACGACCTATCATACCTGCACCGACTTGGTGATCTCGATGCATCATATCTGGTTTGGGAGATAGGATACTTGTGTCATAAAGCCCAATTTTTTGCGCTATTTTGGTATTGACCCCATCCAGAAATACATTGTCCAGATTGGTATGAATGGCAAAGATGGCTATGTCATTTTTGATGGCTTTGATGATGGTCCTTTCTATGTAGTTGGTCCCATTGAGACGTTTTAGCCCCCGAAATACAATCGGGTGGTGGGCCACGACAACATTGCAATTCAGACCGATTGCTTCATCGATGACTGCTTCGATGGCATCGAGACATATGACTATCCCACATATCTCTGTGTTGGGGTGGCCCGTGATCAAACCAGCATTATCATAGTCCTCCTGCAAATGCGAAGGAGCAATTTCATGTAAAAATTGAATTAAGTCCTTGATTTTCATATTTTCATTAGGATTTTGTGAATCGATATGAATAGATTCCCATGCTCATTCGTTTTTAATTTTCTGTTCAAGTGCTGTGGTAGAATAGCCTTCAACAAATGTCAATGATTTGACTTGTCCGCCAATAGCTAGCACTACATCACTCCCTACGATCTGATCTGGCTGCCAATCCCCGCCTTTTACCAGTACATCGGGCATGATGGCTTTGATCATCATGATAGGAGTATCCTCATTGAACAGGATGACCATATCTACACTCTCAAGTGCTGCCATAATATGTAGTCTGTTGTATTCATCTTTGATGGGTCTACTTTTACCTTTTAGACGACGCACTGAGGCATCACTATTGACTCCGACGATGAGTTTATCACCCAAAGACCTGGCTTCTTCGAGATATAAGACATGGCCTATATGGATGAGATCGTAACATCCATTTGTAAATACTATCTGGTGGCCTGCTTCTTTCCATTGCTTGACCAAAGGTAGCGCATCAGTCAGTGCAATATATACTTTGTCTTGAATCATATCTTATCTTTATTAATGATCGGCAGTATGACCAACGCCATGACTCCAAAAAAAATATTGACAAAGATCTGGATGGAAAAGAATACGATATTGGCAAAAGAAAATGCATCGACTCCATTGATATCATACATGGCCAATGCCTCTCCCACCAGAAAATGATAACTGCCCATCCCGCCAGGAGTGGGAATCACTATACCCAAACTTCCGAATACAAATACTACCAATCCAGCTATAGGTCCAAGGTGTGATGTCGGGTCAAAAGAGAAAAACGCAAAATAGAGCATCACATAATACATCATCCAGATTGCTAAAGTGTAAAATATGAATAGTGGAATAGAGGATACTTTTCTCACGCTCTGTACTCCGTCAGCAAACCCTTTGAATAGATTACTCACCTTAAGCCCTATAGGTGACGAAATAAGAAGATCCCTTTTTTTCCAAATAAAAATAAATATAGTACATATGGCTAATCCCGTAATAAATGAAAGCACTGGATTTTTAAAAAGCATATTTATTTTATCACTTACATTCATGTTTTGCTGCACATATGCCAGAAAATCATTGCCTCCAAATAGTATGGCCAAGATGATGACGATGACCAACATGATGACATCAAATATCCTATCTGTAAAGATGGTTCCCAAGGCTTTTTCTACTGGAATATTTTCATAATTCGAAATCAATCCCGCCCTTACGATTTCACCTGATCTGGGTATCCCGAGATTGGCCAGATAATTGATCATGATCGTCCCCAGCAGATTGATTCGTCGTGGGTGGTAACCTATAGCCTGGAGCATCATCTCCCATCGGAGTGCTCTGAACACATTGGAAATCATAAAAATGATCATGGTGATGAAGACCCAAAAAAAATGTGCGTGGGTGATATCGTCAAAGATTTTATTTATGAGGCTACAATCACCTGCGGCTGTTCCTTTTATGGCGCAATCAGCTTGGTAAGCTGTTTCTTGTCTTAGATACACCAGATACAATATGCCCAAACCAAAAGCCATAAAAATGGATATTTTGGCAAAATTGCTAAGGTGTCTGCTCATGTTTGGAATTGGATTTTGTCCATTTTACTTTTTTGACAAATGGTACTGAGTGACTTTGAACGAAAAAGTATGAAATAATATTTCTATTCAAAATTTGATGCTGCAAATATCAGAAAATAATAGCGAAACCATATTTATTGTCAAATTAAATTAAATTGTGAAAAAATTTTGAAATTGATGTTTGCAACTAACTTCGATACGCTTTAAAACCAATGGCCAAACAACAAATCATAGGTAATCTGGGAGAGGACACGGCTTGTACTTATCTGCAAAATGCCGGATATGAGATTCTGGAAAGAAACTGGAGATTTCAAAAAGCAGAGGTGGACATCATTGCTTTGTTGGGTCAGACGTTGATATTTGTAGAGGTAAAAGCAAAAACTTATATCAAATTTGGTGCACCTGAAGAAAGCGTATCTTTACGCAAAGAAAATATGCTGGTAGATGCGGCTGTGCAATATATGTCTTCTCTCAATCATGAACAGGAAATAAGATTTGACATTATATCTATCGTATTTGACACCAAAATGCAACCAACCATCAGTCATTTTAAAGATGCTTTTTTCCCGGGCATCTAAAAATTCATACATAATAACCTTACTTTTTTACCGGGGTCAGCTTTAGTCCCGCTTTACGCAATAGATGTATGACTCCCTCAGGTCCTCCGAGATGACCTGCTCCCACTGCATAAAATGTAGGCGCAACCTTGGATGTCTTCATGATGATAGGTATCCAGTTTTTGTTTCGCTCAGTCAATAGTTTGTCCTCAAATCCTACCATTTCACTTCCTTCCTCAGTGATCATAGCACCCATGGCTTGTATGTCCTGAGCAAGATACATCGCGGTCATTCTCTTAAACTCATCATTGCCTTCCTCACCAGAAGCTTTGATGGCACTGACGAGCATTTTGGCTTGAGCCTCATATGGTATCTGGTCAAAAAGCCCCATTTGAAAATCTATACTCTCCAAGCCTCCCGTTTCTTTCCCGGTGTTTTGTGCCATCTCCATAAACTCCATTTCATAGGACTTCATATTGCCATTCTTAAGTCCTGAAGGGTCTATATCGCTATATGCAAATACTGTGAGAAACATGGGTTTCATGCGTTCGAGCATAAATATAGGCAGTCCCATCTTCTGAAAATGGTCACCGATCATGGCATAGTCCGCTTCTGAAACCAGGTCTTTGAGCGTTTTATCATCCTTCATAAATACTTTATTCATCATGCCCATCATAGCAGACATGTCCGACATCTCCTTCATATCTATTTCGAATACGATCTTTTGTGATGCATCAAATGCGGCCATAGTACCAGCCGGCAAGAAAAAATCTTTGCCATTGATGATGTGGATGGTGCCATACAGATAGGATGGCTTAGCTATGCCTGGTCCAGTGATTTCCCAGAGGAGTGCCTTCTCTAGTGGACGATATGCTGAAGCAGATAAATTTTTGGATGACTTACATGCTGAATGACTTACCAATAAAGTGAATACCGCCAAAAGGGTGACAGCAAATGAAGAAAATCTATTTATCATTTTTAAAATTATATATTTTTTAAGTTTCGTTGTTGGTTGGACTCATAGAGCAAGATACCTGCCGCCACAGATACATTGAGCGAATCAAATTCGCTATTGGCAGAGATTTTTATGCTTTGATCTACTATTTCCATCACTTTGTAATGCAGTCCTTTATCTTCAGAACCCAAAATGATGGCCGTTGGTTGCGTCAGATCAGCCTGCGACGGTTCGGAGGCACCTTGAAGACTTGTAGCCAACACTGCGATACCCATGCTTTGGAGTTCACTCACCAGGGTCAATAAACTGTTGACTCTCGACACTGGAAGCTTTAGGATGGCTCCGGCTGATGCTTTTACGGTATCTTCATTGATCCGTCCAGCAAAATTTCCCGATATGATCAATCCGTCTGCCCCGAAATAATAGGCTGATCGGGCGATGGCTCCGATATTTCGCACATCTGTGACTCCTTCCAATATGATGAGCAAAGGGTTGCGGCCAGCCTCCGTAGCAGTACGTACTATATCTCGAAAATCACTATAGGTAATGGGTGATATCAATGCTACGATACCTTGGTGTACTTTAAATTTGCTCAACTCATTGAGTTTTATCTCCGGTACTTTCGCTAAAGGTACATTGTGGTCTTTGCAGAGATTTCTGATTTGAATTTCGAATTCACCTCTGATACTATTCAATACAAAGACTTTTTCGATATCCACATTGGTATCAAAAGCCTCTATCACAGCATTCTTTCCGTATATCAGGTCTGTCATATATCTTAAACATAAAATTATCAGGCGTAAAGATGGCAATAAATCACTAACCATCTAACAATATTATGTTGCAATAAGTTAAACCATCTTCATTTAGCAATTATTTGCATCA
Source organism: Saprospiraceae bacterium (assembly GCA_049289435.1). Taxonomy (GTDB): domain Bacteria; phylum Bacteroidota; class Bacteroidia; order Chitinophagales; family Saprospiraceae; genus OLB9. The sequence goes on from JBATLS010000079.1 coordinate 8,675, forward strand.
AATTATATAATTTTATCTTGGGCTTTATCATACTAATTGATATGCTATTAGGTCAATCATGGAGAATAAATAAATCGTAATTATATTATCAAAAAAACTTATGTTGATTATGAGATGTTTATCTAACTTTACCATTTTATTTTGGGGTGTATCTCAATATTTTATTTTTATTAAATTCCTTTTTAGACTACTCCCTGCCTGACCAGCAGAGAGCTAAAAAGCAATGTAACGCCGCTGATGGTAAAAGTTGGAACCATCTTTTTATTTTGACATCTATTTTATAAAACTTATATCAATATGCGATATTTAATCTTCTTGTTTTCTATACTTTTTTGTGGTCATGCTGTTGCTCAACAAAACCCTATGCTCGATCTGGCAATAAAGCATGTTGGCAATCATGAGCAACAATGGCAGCTCACTTCTTCGGATTACAAAGATATGAAGATAAGTTCTCATGCCACTGATGACAGAGGCATCACGTACATCTACCTACAGCAAAGTTTGGACGATATATCTATTCGCAATGCCATGATGACGATGGTCCTAAATGCTGAGGGTAAAGTAGTTTCAGATGCACATACTTTCATATCTAATATCAAAAGTAAGGTCAACACATCCATACCAAACATCACGCCTGATGTGGCCATCATCCATAGTGCAGAGCAGTTGGGTGTTTCATTAAAAAGTCGTCCTACAGTGGTGGGCCGAAACCAACATGATCATTTATCTTATGATTTGCCTGAATTATCCAAAACGCCAATAGCTATCAAACTGATGTACGAATTGGTAGGGGATCAGTTGGTTTTGGTTTGGAATATGACTATAGATATGCAAAGCAATGCCGATTACTGGGACTACAATATCGATGCCATGTCAGGAGCGTTTGTTTCAAAGTCTAATTTCACCACCTTTTGTCAACATCATCCAGGAGCATATGCCCATCATGATCTTTGTGCCCCTGCATCATTTATGCCCAATAGAGTCCATCAAACAGACTCAAATAATCATTTAAATTCCTCATTTGCAGCGGCGAGTTATAATGTCTTTGCCGTACCTACCGAAAGTCCAATACATGGATCAAGAACGATGGTCACTGATGATGTATATCCACAATCATCACCAAATGGCTGGCACGATACCAATGGAATCGCAGGGCCAGAATTTACTACCACCAGAGGCAACAATGTCTATGCATATCAAGATAAGGATGACAACAATCTACCCGATGGCCCTGATACAGATGGTGGGAGTGCACTCAATTTTAATTTTCCTTTGGATCTGAGTAAAGACCCACGTGAAAATGCAAATGCTGCAGTGACCAATCTTTTTTACATGAGCAATATGATGCATGATGTGACCAATTTGCTGGGATTTACAGAAGCATTTGGCAATTTTCAACAAAAAAACTATTCAGGTGTAGCACTGGATGGCGAAGGTGATCAGGTACATGCTCAAGCTTTTGATGGTATCACGACTCATGAAGCTGGGAATGATATTGTAGATGGCAATCCCACCAAAATTAATAACGCAAATTTTTCGACACCAAATGACGGAAGTACAGGAAGGATGCAAATGTTTCTTTGGGACAATGATGGAGGCTCAATCTCTATCGATGAACCGGAAACTATCAAGGGGTTTATTGCTGAGTACGGTACAGCTACCTTTGGCAAAGTCATACCCAATGAGACTGAGCCTGCCATCTCCGGACGAGTGGCATTATTGCGTGACGACAGTTCCAATCCAACTGCTGGGTGCGGTAATGTAAAAAATGGAACTGAGTTAGTTGGCAGGATTGCCATCATAGATAGAGGGTTGTGTGACTTTAGCAAAAAAGTATTTAGTGCTCAGCAAGCAGGAGCTATAGCAGCCATTATCTGCAACATCGCTGGAGTGAATGGAGGAAATGGCGAAGAATTGATAGGAATGGGTGGAGGACTTAATGCAGGTTCAGTGACTATTCCATCCGTGTTTTTAAAAAAATCAGATTGCGACAAAATCAGACTTGTCTTATCCAATGGTGGCAATGTGTCTATGACCTTCAAAACCAGAGAGCGCCAAGGTGCTAAGTATCTTGATGGATCTTTGGACAATGGGATCATCGCACATGAATATGGACACGGTATCTCCAATAGATTGACTGGAGGTCGTCTGGCCAGCTCTTGTCTTACCAATGATGAACAAATGGGTGAAGGGTGGAGCGATTTTTTTGGACTTGTCATGACTCAAAAACCCAGCGATAAAGGAAGTGACCAAAGAGGTATCGGTACTTTTGCTTCAGCTCAGTTGCCCACCGGAGGAGGTATCAGAAGATTTGCCTACTCCACAGACATGTCCAAAAACCCACAAACTCTCAGAGATATCAAAGGTACCACAGGACCACACGCTCTTGGCGAAGTATGGGCAGATGTACTTTGGGATATGTATTGGGCATTTATAGATCAATATGGATATAATCCAGACTGGACAAATAAAAATTCAGGAAACTACAAAGCTGTATTTTTAGTCATGGAAGGTATGAAGTTGCAACCTTGCAACCCAGGGTTCATACAAGGTCGAGATGCCATCTTGAAAGCCGATGAAATTCAAAATAACTACGCTCATAAGTGTCTGATATGGAATGTTTTTGCCAGACGAGGCATGGGCTATTATGCCAATGGAGGAGATAAAAATAACCGAAACGACGGTACAGAAGACTACGAACCATTGCCTACATGTATCGAAAAACTAAAAATATCCAAATCAGCCACAACGACCATCAATCCCGGTGATGAAGTCACGGTCACTCTGAAGGCCATCAATCACATACCCGGCAAGCAGAGCGATGTCATCATCACCGATGAGCTCCCATCAGGCATGTCTTATGTAAATGGATCGTCCACCGTCGTACCAAGCATGACTGGCAATATGCTGATGTTTAGTATTGGAGAGTTGGATTATGATAAAGAAAGAGTCATCACTTATAAGACCAAGTCAAGCATAATCAATAAATCTTTTAGGTTGGAATATGAAAACTTTGATGGCATCTTCAACTGGGACATAGAAAAAACAAAAGGCAATGAAGATTTTCTTCCTACTTCTGACATGAGCAGGAGTCCGGATATATCTTTCAATATACTCAATGTAGTAGCAGAAGTAGATGCAGCACTCAGATCTATACCATACACAGTCACTGGCACTAATCCTGTCATGCGCTTTTGGCATAGGTACAATACTCAACCTGGTGATGATGGTGGGTTTGTAGAGATATCGGTCAACAATAGCAGTTTCACCCCCATCAAAAGTAATCAATTTATACGCAATAGCTACAACGGTCCGATGACATATAGTACACTGGCTATTCCGGATTTGGATGCTTTTTCTGGCAATAGTGGCGGTACTTGGGTCAGTGCAGATGGTGGTCCATGGATAGACTCATACATCGACCTATCAGAATATAAGGGTAAAACCGTCGTATTCAAATTTCGTTTCGGTAGCAATGCTACGGTGGCTGCCGCAGGCTCATTCAATGGATGGTTTATAGATGATTTTGAAATATTGGATATCTATAAATATACCTCACAAGCATGCATTGGCTCCAATGGTGGAAATGATCAAAAAGCATGTACAAAAGCCATAGAAACATTGGTCAATTCTGGATCCATCACTTCAAATACAAAAGATGAAAATCTCAATGATTTTGACGTAGATATTTACCCAAATCCAGCCAAAGAATATGTGGTAGTTTCTATGAAGTCCAAAGTCAATTCGGTGGCCAAAATAGAACTGTTTACAACACGTGGTGATATACTTACGTCAAAAAATATGCAGGTATCTGACGTAATCAATTCAGTCAGCCTATACACCGATGAATTATCTTCAGGTATTTATATAGTTAAGATCACACATGGTAATCAAAGTTTGGTGCGAAAATTGGTCATTCAAAAGTAGTACATCATGCTAAAGTCAGGGATAAAATTTTGTCCCATAAAGCCCGCCTGCCAAAAGCATAGCAGATAAACAGGTGTTAAAATTACATCTCCTTGGGTTGTATGACCGAGGCATAGGCACATTTATATCAAGTGAAATGAGGTAAATCATCCAAGTATTAAGATGGTTTATTTTTGGATGAATCTGGTATTTTGGACATAGCATATTCGGTGATGGCGGTGATGCTTAAGCTGGGGTTGACTCCTGGATTGGCAGAGATCATACTACCATCGCATACCATCATATTTTTATATCCAAAGACACAGTTGTTTTTATCGATCACGCCGCTATGAGCATCTTTGCCCATGCATGCCCCGCCCAATATATGTGCTGTAGTCGGGATACCAAACAGGGATTCGGTACTCATGACGGCAGCTTTGCCATGGATGATGGTTTCTACTTTGTTGGCCAATTGCTGTGCCAAAGGATTGAATGCTGTAGGTAAAGGACCTTTCTCAGGTTTCGAAATCACTCTACCTGACCATGATCTGACCAGTTTTAGTGTGGAGTCAATACTTTCCATATACAGCAGGATTTGGGTTCGTTTACTCCAGTCATCTACAAAAATCAATTTAAGATTTTGTAATGGTCTAGTCACCAGATCTGCACACATACGAAAGACCCTGACAAAGATATTATTGCCGGAAACCATAGGTGCCATAAAAATTCGCCAGAATCCCGAACCCGCAGAATACTTGACTGGTTCGAGGTGCCTGTTGTCATCGAGATGCACGATGGAGCCGATGGCTATTCCCTCCGAAAACACTGCAGACTTATCAAATGATGTCACCCCGATCAGGCTTTCAGAGTTGGTTCTAACTCCTTGCCCTACCATATCTGACAGATGAGGTAGATGAGTTTCCTTTAGCTTCAGTAGAAGCCCCAACGTGCCGGTCACTCCGCCAGAAAAAATGACTCCTTTGGTTTTTAGCGACTTTTTGGGACCCCACCATTTCAAAGAATTCTGAAAGTGAATGGTATATCCTTCGGTCCCATTTTTATGGACTGGTATGACGTCAGTAACTTCATGCTCTGCCATTATTTCAGCCCCTTTTTGCTGCGCCAGATAAAGGTAATTTTTGTCCAGCGTATTCTTAGCATTATACCTGCACCCGAGCATACATCCTCCACAAAGATTACAACCCGTGCGGTCAGGACCATCGCCCCCAAAATAAGGATCAGGCACTGTCTCACCTATTTTTCCAAAGTGTACCGCCACATCAGTTTTATCAAATGATGACTCTCTGCCTATTTCTTTGGCGAGCTGGAGCATCACCTTATCACTCTTGCTCATATATGGATGCCTCTCTGCCCCCAACATCTTTTTTGCCATTGCATAATATGGCTCTAACACACTCTCCCAATCGTCCAAACCTTGCCAATGTCCGGAGTTGAAAAAAGGAGACGATGGTACTGGCAGTGTATTGGCATATACCAATGATCCACCACCTACGCCTACTCCACTTAATGCCACCACATGTCTGTAAAATGACATTTTGAATATCCCCTGCATTCCTAATGTAGGCAACCAGAGCCACTTCCTGAGATTCCAGTTAGATTTAGGAAAATCTTCAGGTTTTTTAAACCACTTTCCCTTTTCGATGACAAGCACCTTGTATCCTTTTTCAGAAAGCCTTAGGGCAGATACTGATCCACCAAAACCACTCCCTATGATGACATAATCATACTCTTGCATGGGTCGTTTACTATTTTTATTCTCAAAAATTATTTACAAAAGTAAGATAAAAGATATTTTTGTTATACAATTACAAATACGTGTTTATCCTTGTTAAAAAAAATATGCCATATATTTGCTTACATTTGTCAACAAACAAGTGAATGTCAATTTCCAACTTAGTGAAAATGAACCTTAGAGACCATATATTTATAATTTGTATTTTACTTTACGCTTGTGTCTATGTCACCGGACAGGTAAATGCAAATTTTACATTTGACAAAAGTGAAGGTTGTGGTTCGTTGGCTGTAAATTTTATAGATCAATCTACCTCATCTGAAGGCAGCATAGTTGATTGGCGTTGGGATCTGGGAGGAGTCACTTCTACCAAGCAACATCCGGGCATTATATTTACCAAATCGGGTAGCTATACTATTTGTCTTACCATAAAAACCAGTGGTGGTCTTGCTTCGACCATTTGTAAGGATAAGGTCATCCACGTCTATGAAAGTCCAGTCGCTGATTTTTCCACTGATATTAAGGAAGGCTGTATTCCCATCACTGCGACATTTAAAGACCAATCCAAATCTCCAAATGGAAAGATTGTATCTTGGATATGGGATGTCGGTGGATCAGCAAATTTAATAGTTACCTCTGATTCACTTTTGCCCATCAAAACGACGTTCGGTACAGAGGGTAACTATACCTCTACACTATCTGTCACTGATGCCAAAGGATGTAAATCGATCATCACCAAACCCAACCTGATCAAAATCTCCTCCCCTCCTAAAGTAAATATAGATTTTAAAATCATTAGCAACTGTCGATTGCCCTGGGAAATTCAATTTATAAACCTTGATCCAGACCCTTTTGCAATATATGAGTGGAACTTTGGTAATGGTCAAAACTATATAGGAACCCACCCACCCATCACCTTATACCAAGAGGCATCTCAATACCATATTTCAGTCATGATCCAAAAAGGCCCATGCCGTGATACAATATTATTCAGCAACTTCATCAATACTAACTTAATCACTGATTTTTCGCTGGAAAGTAAAGGTCTTTGCGAAGGTCAAAAAATTAATATCACTGATATTTCCACTTATGAAGCCGACAGCCTACTGTGGGATTTTGGTGATGGTACATTTTCGACAGCAAAAAACCCTGAGCATACCTATACTTCATCAGGTTGCTATAGTGTAAAGTTGATCAAATATATCAGAGGGTGCGTCCATGAAATAAGCAGACCATGTATCAATATACTTCCCCAACCCAAGGTAGAAAGTCAAGTGTCCAATGCGTACTCCTGCATCATACCAGCATCTGTCCAAATGGGGGGTACAGCCGACACACCAGGCACCTACCAATGGCACATCAATGGTGTTGGTTTAGACACTACATTGGCTGGAGCAAATAGCAACTTAATCATAACCAAATACGGAAGATACAATGCATCGCTTATATACACCAGTAATAGCGGCTGTATTGTCAATAAATCTCTAGATCCATTTGACATTAATAAATTTGAAGTGACTATTCCGCAGACTGTCTTTCAAGGATGTGTGCCTTACGAAGCTACATGGACAGCAAATGCAGACCACGATACTTCGATTGTATCATGGAAATGGGAAATAGGCAGTCCAGTCATTTTTTCATCTGATCAACAAAGTCCCACATTTATGATCAAAGATACGGGGATATGGGATCTGAGATTGGAAGTGGTCAATAAATATGGATGTAAAGATACCATCGTCTTACCAAATTTTATAAAAGGAGGGAAGCCACCCATCGTGGATTTTGTAGCTTCTCCTTTGTCTGGCTGCATATCAGACAGCAGGAAATTCACTTCGTTGATTTCAGGATTTAGTGACCAATGGAAATGGGTGCTCAATGACACTACGGTGTTTTCGATGCATCGCCATCCAGATTATACTTTTCCCGACTTCGGGGTATTTGATATTTCACTCACTGCATTTCATCATGGATGTGGACGGACTATTAGCAAAGATAATTACATTACCGTATTTAAGCCCAAATCCGCATTTGAAGTCAAGTACCATTGTGATGATCCTAAGACCATATCCATCCAAAACCAAACAAGAGGCGCAGATAGTGTTTATTGGGTCGTACATCTATCCGATACCGTCAGAGATACCATCAGAGATTCGTTATTGAATACTTATACATTTCCGGACAGGGGGCTATATTTTTTGACCCATTATGCCTCGAGTGTGGAGAGCGGATGTGTGCATATCATCACCGATTCGATATTTATTGTAGATCTCAAAGCATCATATACTCTTGATACCATCAGAGGATGTGCTCCGCTTCAGATCAATACTTCACTGGTCATTCAGGATGCAGTTTCTACAGTTTTTTTGCCAGGAGAGTTCACCATTTTGATGGATGGGTTCAATAACGCAGTAGCTACTTATCAAAATAATGGAATATTTACGGGGCCACAACTTGTCGTAAAGGACAGACATGGATGTCAGGATACCTTCCAATCCCAAACTCCTGTCATAGTAAGCAAAATAAATGGAGCGATCGGTGGCCCAGAGGTCATCTGCGCTCCCAACCAAGAGCAATATATTGATTTGAGCGATTATGGCACAGCGGGATTTGCAAGCAGAAAGTGGATATTGTCTCCAGGCAATGTCAGTGATACAAGCAGATCACCTACATTTGACTTCACAAATACTGGTGATTATGTGTTGACCTTAGAGATGCAGGACAATTGGGGTTGCAAAACCACCATTTCTAAAGATATAAAAGCTGTACCGCTCCATGCTTTATTTACCTCCGATACGCTGTCGTGTGTAGCCCGGGCAATCAGATTTAAGGTGGATTCTGACGTCACATTTGTCCAAGCATACCATTGGGATTTTGGGGATGGCACCACTTCTGAAGAAAAAAATCCTTTACATCAATACAAAACTGAAGGAGTGTATGATGTATGCACCGAACTGGTTGACTCAAGAGGCTGTTCTAAAAAAATCTGTAAACCCAAATTTGTACAGATTATCGATCCTATTGCAGATTTTACAGGAGATCCTTTATCTTCACCTTGTCCGCCTTTGCTCTCTGCATTTACCAATAAAATTAAAAACGCCACTACCTTTATTTGGGATTTTGGTGACAACAGTGGCCTTTCTTACATAAACAACCCGTCGCACGTATATACTGACCCAGGCAGTTTTACATTGAGGCTAATTGCACAAATGATGCCCGGATGTGCAGATACCTTGATAAAAAAAGATTTTGTCCATGTCTTGGGTCCAAACGCATCTTTAAAGTTTGACCTCGATGGAAATTGTACACCACTAAACGTAAAACTATCGGCCACTTCTGACAAACCTTACAGTTATATCTGGGATTATGGAGATGGCAATATCACAGCTTTATCTGGTCTCCACATGACCAATGATGCTACCTATACTTATGTCACCACAGGTAGTTATATTCCAAAATTGCTCGTATCAGACACCAATGGTTGCACCAGAATTTTTGCCATCGACCCCATCAAAGTCAATGAGCTCTCTGCCGATTTTAGTAGTGCTGTTACTGTACAATGTGATACTTTGGCAAAGTATCAGATCATCAATAGCACTAAGTCGAGTGCGGACGATGTACACTTTCAGTGGTTGCTCACAGGTGATAAAGTCTATGAAAGCAATGAAACAAATCCTACGTTTAACGTGCATCAATATGGATTTCTCCATGCAACCCTGATCGCATCTACAGTCAATTGCCGGGATACCATACATAGAGACTCCATGGTGGAAATAGCCTCATCTCCAAAGAGCAACTTCAAAACTGTGTCTCAAAATTTATGTCAAAATAATATCATCCAACTACAAAATACGTCCACCAACGATTATGGTAAGATTACGGCATGGAATTGGGATTTTGGAAACGGTAAAACTTCTGACAAGCAAGACCCAGAAACAATATTCGAAAAACACGGCAACTATCTCATCTCTCTAAAGTGTACGACCGATAAAGGGTGTTTCGACAGTATCACGATACCCATATCTTTTTTGCCCAATACACTGATTACATTACCTCAAGACCTCACCATTTGTTTGGGTGACAGTTTGGACATAGAAGCATATGTCATTTCTACACAGCAGGATTATACTTTTGGGTGGAAAGCAGATCAAATCATCACTTGCAATACCTGTAAAAAAATCAATATAAAACCTTCATCTTCTTCCACCTACTACTTTACCACAAAAACAACCAATGGTTGCCTGAACACAGATTCGATATCGGTGACTGTGATACCCATACAAGGTCCGCAGTTGGAACTATCCAAGGATACGATCATCTGTCTCAACGGAAATGCAATGATCAATATACTCAATTTTGACAGTGACTACACATATATTTGGGATCAAAAAGACTTTGGTTTGGGGTGCTATAAGGATTGTAAAAGTATCATAGCCAGTCCAAAAGATCATACGACCTATCATGTCCAGGTGCTGAATAAATTCGGATGTCTTAAAGAAGATTCTATCACTATCGATGTCGAAAAAAGTATCCCGGATTTCCTGATTTCCAATAGAGTGATATGCGAAGATACATCAACTATCCTGTCCATTTCTGGAGGTAATCATCCAGTGTGGTCTTCATCACAGTCCATAGATTGTACCACTTGTGCACAACCAAAAATAAGTCCTATAATACCCGGATATTATTTTGTTGAGGTGAGCTCAGATATTGGTTGCAGATACAGAGATTCTATATTTGTGGATATACTCCCAAAGTCAAGTATCTCTGCAGGTGAAGGAGGTACCATTTGTAAAGGTGAGTCATTTATGCTCCAAGGCAAAGGACAGGGCATCATAGAATGGTCATCAGACTTTGATATAGAAAATAAAAATATGTTAAATCTACTTATTAAACCCCAAAAGACTTCGTATATCTTCCTAAAAACCGTGATGGATCAATGTATTCTCTATGACTCTCTACAAATCATTGTCTTAAATAAAACGACCATAGATGCCATAGGGGATACCATTTGTCCTGGGGAAAATACAGTTTTGATAGCTACAGGTGATGCGCTTAGATATTCGTGGTTTGACGATGGGGCAAATATAGGTTCAAAAGATACCATCGCACTTTGGCCAGAGGAGACGACTATATACCGGGTCATTGGCTCGAGGGGTTTGTGCATGTCAGATACTGTCGATGTGATGGTTTTAGTGCGGCCAGATATCATATATCAATTGAAACAAAAACTCTATCACATAAATCTAAATTCCAGAGCATCAGTCATCGTTGATTTTAACCCAAGTGCCAATTACATATATGACTGGTCTCCGTCTATTGGATTGAGTTGTGATGATTGTGGGGCACCGATTATAAAAGGACTGGAAAACGACCAAAATTTTATCATCACCGTGATAGATACCTATGGGTGTAGCATCCATGACAGCATCATGGTCAGGGTGAGACAAGAATGCACCAGAGATGGCTTTTATATTCCCAATATTTTTACCCCATACAGAATCGATGGCATCAATGACTTGTTTAGAGTGTATGCTGAAGATGCTACCGAATTCATTTCTATATCCATATATGACAGATGGGGCACAAAAGTATATACCTCTGAAATACTTGACGATACATGGGATGGATACTACAAAAATCAAAAATTGGTATCAGGAGTCTATGCTTATATATTGACAGCCCGGTGTGACAAAACCAAAGATATCATTAACTTTGCTGGCGATATCACCATTATTGATTAAGAGTATGTTTAAAATTCCATCATTTGTCTGCAAGCGGCAAATTTCATTTTATACTGCGTTATATTTTTCGTTGCCAGTTACGACTGCAAAATATTCCTTGGCTAAAATTAAATTTGCTCGCTTTCGCTCAAACATGAAAATTTAAACATACTCTAAAGTTAAAAAATAAATATGCTGTACTTCTATTTCTCATTATACATGATCGCTTCCGCAATGAATACCCAGGAACAACCCGCCAAAATAGTATTCTTTGGAGACTCCATCACTGAGGCAGCCGTCAAAACCAATGGATTTATAAATCTCATCGACAAAAGACTGATTGCTGAAAATAAAAATAACAAATACAATCTCATAGGAGCAGGCATCAGTGGTAATAAAATCTATGACCTATATTTTCGAATGGAAAAAGATGTCCTTGCCACCAAACCGGACATAGTAGTCATCTGGATAGGAGTCAATGACGTCTGGCATAAATCAATGAAGGGCACCGGGAGTGACTTGAATAAATTTGAAGTAATGTATGAAACCATGATCGAAAAATTTCAGTCTGCAGGTATCAAGGTATATTGTTGTACTCCGGCCTGTATAGGCGAAAAAACAGATCATTCCAATAGTCAGGATGGTGACCTAAACGAATTTTCTAAAAGTATCAGGAAGATCGCTGCAAACAAAAGTGCAAGACTGATCGACTTCAGGAGTCAGTTTTTGTCTTCTAATCTCAAAATCAATCTGGACAACAAATATCAGGGAATACTTACCACTGACGGCGTACACCTCAATGATAAAGGCAATCAACTGGTCGCTGACATACTTTGGCAAACTTTGATCAAATAGACGGGTGATCATGAATCTTTGCGCGGAAACACATAAAGATAATCCAGAAAATAAAGAAATCTTACCGAAAAATTATTGGTCTGAATGGCATCAAACAAACCTCCGAAATTGGCCAGATAATCCCTCTCATAGTTTTTGTCAGAATTGAAAATTTGGTTTTTCCACACGAAGATCACGTCGCTGCCCGGAGCAAATCTCCAGTTGTATTGCAGATCCACATTAAAGATATTTACATTTCGGTCATAGATTGGTTCTGATTTTTCATTCAGTCCGTCATATGCCAACTTGTCCAGATATCCCTCTGGCGACAAACTCCCAAATTGCTGATAGATGACTTTGTCCCAATAGTGTCTAATCCTCACATTAACACCCATCAGGTTATTGAAAATGTATCTTCCAGTCAGTGAGTTTTCGATGATCAGTCTGTTTCGGATACCCATCAAGATATCCATTTCATTTAGTCCTGGGATTGGTTTTTGAGCAAGATTCTTATTGACATAACCCGGCTCGGCATGAATCGAGGAAACGGACACTCCAGTAAACACGCTCAATCGATCATTAAATCTGATCCTTGGACTGACAGACAAAGTGACATTGTCTCTACTATCTGCATCAAAACTGCGATAACTCATCCGCACATCATAAGCAAATTTTTTTCTGTAATCAGAAGATACAAACCCACCAACTCTATAATTTTTAGGCCAGGTCAGATATCGGCTGAAATCACTAGTACGCGGCTCAAAATAATCAAAAGTCTCCACTGGCTCCACTCGTCCATCGATGCCAAACGCAAACCGACTCTTAAACAATACGAAGGATTCCAGATTTATAGAAAAATCCGTAAAAACATTGGGCTTATACAGTCTGGTATAATTGGAATTTGACGAAATGCTGAATTGTTGAATTTTGGGGTGTTTGGGTTTATACTGTGTGTATTTTCCTTCAATGTTGAAATATTTTTCGTTGGGACTGAGTAGAAAACCCATATCATTGGGATCATAAGTATCTGACTCGACGCCATGTTCAAATTCGTAAGTCCAGTTGCCGCTGGCTTTGCCCAATGCCACATTGTAAGTGTGGCCGATAGAGGTGGATTCTTTAAAAAACTTTTGTGACAATACTCCCGAGCCACCTACGAAATACTTTTGATCTACTGTTCTGAAATTGAAAAACCCACCAGTTACGTTGGCATCATAGTCCTCACCAAATCGATGGACATTGGTGTTGATCATGCTGACAAACGAATTGTTTTTTAGATTTTGATCTATGACAAGGGCATTATAATTGGTAAAAGGATTGGTTAGTACCGTCCTTTTTGCACCATCTTCGCCCATGATGGTCGCAAATGATTCGCCGACTATGGCATTAAATCCACCTATGCCTGTACCTGATGCCAAACGACCTGATATCTTTGTCGCATTGTAAAGTTGGCTTACATCTGGATTACTGATGACAGATTCTCCACTTTTGAGCCCTTCATATGCCCGACCATAATTAAGCGGCCTACCACCTACCCTTCTGGAGTAGAAAAGCCTTCCCCTTTCGAAGAGTTCTGTACCTTCCGTAAAAAACTGCCTATTATCTTCAAAAAAAACTTCAAATGGAGACAGATTTAATACTTGCTTATCGGAAATGACCTGACCAAAATCAGGCACCAATGTCATATCTAAGGTGAAAGCATCATTGAGTCCATATTTGAGATCCAGACCCGCACTATAGGCAGTGCCAGTCGTAAATGACCCATCATTTTGTCCGGGTTGGTAGGTAGTATTGACATATCCTGACAGATAAGGTGTTAAGGACAATCTGATTGGAGATTTTATATTTTGCAGATCGGTCACTGTACCTGATTGTTGTACCCATCCATTGATCACAGGATCTATAGGAGACCAGTACGATGTCTCTCTGTATCTCCTGATCTCCCGACCAAACTGTATGTTCCACTCTTGTACTTCTGATGATGGAAATCTCAACGATGAATAAGGTATTTTTATCTCCGCATACCACCCTGTATCATCCATACTGACTGCACTTTCCCACACTGCATTCCAATTGGAATCATCCCTATTGTTGGTCACTACTGCCTCAAACTGAACACCTGATGCCGTCACATAAAACATAAACCCATTGAGTCCACTCTTGTAAGTATCCAAAAATATTCTGAAATTATCAGCATTGCCGATCTGATCTCTAAGGGATAGCTCTCTCAATATTTTTTCAGGCTCAGGATCATACATCCTTGCAGCTATATAAATGGCATTGTTGTCATATACAAAAAATACTTCCGTTTCATGGGTAGCCTTTTGACCAGGATGGGGTTCAGTTTGGGTAAAACCAGTGGCTGCGGGTGAAGCAGCCCATACTTCCTCAGAGAGTACACCATCTACTTTTATCTCATCGGTAGTCCTGTATGCTTTGATGGATCTATTGGGGGGGTTGGAGGTGCTCAAAGCCGAACCCAAACAGCTGATGGATATCAAAACGAATAAAAAATACCGCATACAATAATGATTTAAAGCCGCAAATATAGCTAAGAAAATCTATATATGTTGAGTTAGCTCAAATTTATGACCACAACTCTTAATCTTAATATTTCTTTAACAGTATAATTTTTTTATATTCTTTTTGACTGAGCAATTAGAAAGTTGACAGAATAATTCAAATTTGATAAATAAATGCTTTCATGTTTTGACACGAATTTTCACTAATTTCTCTAATTGTAATCTTCAACTACTTATTAAAACCGTGCAATCCTATAATCTCCTTAATCCCTGCCCATCCATCCAAATCTACGACACCATAGAAAAAAAATATTGCAAGTCAAATTTTACATAACTCTCTGATATATATATATATATACAATGTAAATAATTATATGTAAATAATTTCAAAAAAACTTGATTCATAATTTTAATTAACATATATTTGCTTAGTTATTGTGATAAATGATGCACCAACATATGTCATAATAAAGTGAAGAATGAAAAAGTGATGCTATTAATTACACCCGTTGTGAGATAAGTTTGGGATCAGAAAAATATCTGTATTTGTTTAGATAATTTTTGATCTATGATGTGACTAATTTCGGACTAAGACAGTGGTCTTGACTCCGAAGGGTGCACCACTTTGTCTTATTGGTCTTGTACCGATCAGAATAGGTAAATCAGTTGGGTACAGATGCTTGATAAAAAACAGGCGTCTTATAGGTATATTGTATTTCATAACGGGTTATAGGATGGTCTCTGATGGTGCAGAGATGTTTAGAAAGTTTGTTGTAAGAAAAATATCCCAAAAGTGGGAAAATTTTAATATCAAAAACCACACGATGGTGTAGTGTGGCTAAAACATTTTGTAAAAAATCTGATATAAAACTCAAAGGAGTAATTTATCAGTAAAATATAGGAAATTCTGATGATTTTTTAACGAAGCTAAGGTTCAGTTCTTTTTTGTATATGTACAGATACAAAAAAA
>JBATLS010000080.1:0-4439 GCA_049289435.1 Saprospiraceae bacterium
AAATAACAATTGCTTCAACAATTTTTTTATGTCTAAATGTTTGGTTGATTGCATTGTTTGAGAATGTGAAGAAACCAAATTTATCCAATCCAAAATTTTAGTTTTTTCTAGATTCAAGCAACAAAAGATGCCATTGCAGGTTCATTTACTATCAATGAAGTAGCATCACCCGACCATTCTAACCAAGGTTTATAAATGAATATTCTACATCTATATAACGATGAGTAGAAAGCTTCATTCATTCAACAATACCTTTATGTCGTCAGTTACTCTTTCAATATCTGGCTTTTGAGTTGCATTGTAGATGCCTCTGATCCGGCCTTTTTTGTCAATGAGCAACATGGATTCTGTATGTAGGAATTCATCTGAACTTTTTTGCAATCCGAGACCTTTTTCTGCAAAAAAGGAGGTCCTGCCAAGGTGATAAATTTTTTCCTGGTCGCCGGTCAGCAAATACCATTTGGACGGATTTATGCCATGCAGATCAGCATACTCATTTAAAGTTGCTACAGAATCTACCCAAGGCATGACTGAAAATGATACCAGTTTTATTTGTTTATTATTAGCAAACATATCCTGCAAAGTCAGCAGGTTATTGGTCATTTTTGGGCAGATACTCGGGCACGTGCTAAAAAAGAAATTGGCCACATAAATAAAACCATCCAGCGAATCTTTGGTAATAGTATTTCCCAATTGATTTTGTAATGCAAAGGTGTCAATGGTATGGATATTTTTATAAATGCTATCATTTTCATTGATCCACTCGGCATCAAATTCAGCAGTATTGTAAAAAGGTAAAACTTCCTTTGGAGTCGCCGTATTAGTTTCTTTGCACGATAGTACTGAAAGCATTATCAATGTCAAGAGTAACATTTTAGTTTTGCATAACCGACATGCAATCATATCTACCAATAACTCCATAAAGTTTTCCGTTTTTAACTGTAAAATTGTTGATTAGCCTGCAACTGTCATTCCAGGTTTTTTGCTTGCCATCTTCATAGCCATTTGTGTAATGTAAACTTTGCCATACATTGCCACTTTCAAAATAACTGATTTGTTCTCCATCCAACATATCATATTTATAAAAATTCACCAGGGCTAATTGCCCATTCTTGTACCAAATTTTATGTGTCCCATCTCTGTCGCCATTTATAAAACTCCGCTCATATCTCTTTTCACCAGTTTCAAACCATCCTAAGGCTTTGCCATTCTCTTTTCCATCTACTACAGGTAATTTGGCTATCAAAGCATCTGCTTTCTTTTCAATAATATATCCATTGGCTTTATAGTTTTTGTAAAACCAGGTACCATTATTATTATGTAAAGCTGTATCACTTCGTGAGATAAATATTTCTCGGGGATCTCTCACTATGGATACATCCTGAGCAGTCTGTTTTTGATTGCAGCTTATGAAAAATAAAAATATTACTGGAACAATGGCATACATTAGTTTACTCTTCCCTTGGTTCCGTAATATTTACCACCATTGATATAGGGAGCAGCAGTACTAAGTGAAGTTACTACGCTTGAGCTGGACGAGATGACATGGTAATGATAAATTTTATCGTTGGGATAATCTTCAGTAGTGCTTACATGCCCGTTGTAACTGTCCAGCATGGACTGAGTAATCTTAGTTCCATTCTCATAAGGTCCATAAACCGGAAAGCCATCCAATAAAAAACCCATAAAGGCTGAATTACCGTAAGTGCTTGTTAAAAATTTTGGCTCATAATGATAATGATATTGAGCACCTCCATTACCTGCTGCCGGAGTCGGGTGACCTAAATATTGGTCTGCATTGTTTATTTCAAGAGCATCTAATGCTGAGCCATTTCCATTATACTGATTGAAATACACCACCCCATTTCTGGCAATGCCTATTGGCCCACCTGTCGTTGAACTGTGTGTGCTTGATACTTCAGGATATCGGGGAATGGTGAACGTAATATTTTGAGTAAGCAAATCCGGGTCACTGAGTGTTCCCATTAAATTAATTGCAGTACTAAAGTTTGGATTATCGCCATTGTACACTTCATATTTTGCGTGGCCTACCGGGAAAAACGGGCTTTTATGATCCGGTACATCTGTAGTTTTAATGATCACATTTGCAGTACCAGAACTGTCGAAGGAAACGATGTTATACATTTTTGCATATAACCTTGAGAAGTTATTTGTGGTAGTACCATCGGTGTTATTATTGACGGTGTCAGTGGTAACATCATCAATTTTATTACACCCATACGCTACCATAAGTACCAGAGCGCAAGAGAAAATTACTTTATTCATTTTTATTATTTATTTGATTATACAATATGGAACAAGGAGTCTGAGAGAAACATACTATTCATTTTTATTAAAAATAGATATGGAATAAATAGGAAGCTTTCAAATTGCCAGCTGGCTCTGCCTTTTTATTGCAAAAAAACCAATGATTGAAGCCAGTAATAAAAAAGCTGCTCCTATCAGAAAAATTGAATTGGAATAAAACGGCTTCGAAGTTTCAAAAACTACCCATTTATTATTTTCTGCTTTAAGCCTTACTTCCTGATGGTTGTCATTATTCAGAATATATTGCTTCTGCGGCAAACCATTTATTGTTAAAATCAATTCACACTGATTGTGGTGCATATCTTTAAACAATGCGCATTTGACATGTAAGGTATGGATGGACTTTGGTACACTCTCCAATTCTGCAAATAAATTAGTCTCGTGCCCCAGTTGCACTTGAGGATTGCTAAATCTTAAGGTGTCTCCATTTGCTACAACAAAACAATTTTTTTGAAAATGCTGAATGATCAACTGGTTAAACTCTTCCGGAGTTTTGAATGCCCCTTTGCCGAAATTAAAATCGACTTCACCTTCAAATGCGGTTAGCGAACTTTTTATGAGCAAAATGGATTTTCCATTTTGCTCATAAATCATCAGGCTAGAAATATCGGGATTGTGGGCATACATTGCATTAAAACCCAACATTAAAAGGATCAAATAAATGGTCTTCATTTTTGAAAATTTATTTTGTATGTGCTCAAAAGCATTTATTGAAAAATAAGTTTAAAGATTTGGAGTGTCCCTTTTTACCCCCGCCCCCTGAAGGGGAGTATCGTTTTCAATTAGCGACAAATGGGTAGATCATTCCTTTAGGAAAAGAATGTTGTGTCATTTAATTATTGAGTATATATTATACTTTTAATTTGCGTAAGCACCAGCCAGTCCATTGATAAAATTGTTATTGCCGGCTTTGTCCACATGGTAGTGGTAACCTCGGACGGTATCATAGTGTCCACGGTTGGCATCCAAGTCTGTATCTTCCGTACCTGTAGCACTTAATCTTTCGTATATCGCAAATCCATCCATGGCATATCCAATCATGGCGGCATGGCCATCAGTTTGGGTAATCTTTTTAGTCAAACCAGTAGCAGCATGATAGTGATATCCGGCAGCCAAATTTATATGGGCTCCGTAATCATCAAATGGTGCAATGGTGTATGCAGCCAAAATTACACTGACAGGGGCAGGTGCATCAAAGACGACACCATCAAAAGCAATTCCCCTGCTGGATGGGCCTGCTACACTTCCTGGACCTCCCGGACCAGTAGCAAAAGTATAGGAGCTGCTTACCTTTACGGGTGTGATGGGGATATAAAAAGTATTGGTCACCGTCGAAACATAGGATGGCAAGCACTCTACACAATAGTTTTTATACGCTGCGCCTACATTAGGGTTGGCTGCAGCGGCACAATCTGCTTGTGTCAAAGTTTTGGTGATGGCTCCTGTGGATGTATTGTACATTTGCCAGGTAGCATCGTTATAAAATGTGGCCAGATTTTTTATAAAAGCACCATCTACATCATACACATTGCCTCCTGACAACCATATACCACCTTTGGTAGCATCATCTGAGATATTGGTAGGACACCAAGGGCCCATAGCATGGTCTGCCGGAGTACTTTTTGTCACTATTTTGTAACATGGGGCAGTCGTTCCATTGGATAGCGTGCGATTTTCGGTGGTGATCGTCACTGATCCGGTAGAAGTAAGGAATTTTGTAGCATCTACATTAATAACTGTGTCAGTCGATGTAGTTGTGGTGGATGTGTCATCATCTTTTGCGCATGAAACCATTACACTGATTATTGATGCGAATACTAAAATTTTGTACGTCATATTTTGTTATTTTTGTTATGTTATATTATACGATGGTGAATTAAAATTCCTTCGGTAGTATTTGTTTTATTTTTTAAATTGAAAGAATTAATATCATTATTCATCAGCTATTGAAGCCAATATAAGTTCATCTCTGCGGGTGTATCCCAAAATTTCACTTTTATGCAATTTCTTTTTAGATTACCCCATCCCTGCCCGCTACGGGGCAGGCAGGCTTGCCCGCTTCGCAGCAGGCGGGCCTCAAGGGAGCTAAAAAGAAATTGGCTATCAATGAA